>JBAPTW010000001.1:0-2185 GCA_049282355.1 Gammaproteobacteria bacterium
GGTCTTTACATCATCGAGGACGCCGAGAAGACCGGCCGGCTGGAACCGGGCGGCCTCATCGTCGAGGGGACGGCGGGCAATACCGGCATCGGGCTAACAGTGGTCGGCAATGCGCGAGGTTACAAGACCGTCATCGTCATGCCGGAATCGCAATCACAGGCGAAGAAAGATTTCTTGCAGCTGCTGGGTGCCGAGCTCATCTGTGTGCCGGCCGTGCCCTATGAGAATCCGAATCAGTATCAGCACGTGGCGAAACGGTTCGCCGAGAAGTTGCAGCGCGAATCAGACGTTTCCGTGCTCTACGCCGACCAATGGGACAACACCGCCAACCGTGAAGGGCACTTGAAGAGCACCGGCCCGGAAATCTGGGCGCAAACCGCTGGGCAGATCGACGGGTTCATCTGCGCCATCGGCACCGGGGGCACGCTTGCCGGTGTCAGTGAATACCTCAAGTCCAAGAACAAGGACGTGATCATTGGTCTCGCCGATCCCCTGGGCACCAAGATGTACCATTATTTCAAGGACTGCGAGCTAAAAGCCACCGAAGGCGATTCCATCTCGGAGGGCATCGGCCAGGGTCGGGTGACCGCCAACGTCGCCGGCACCATCGTCGACGAGCCGTTCTTGATCCCGGACCAAGAAGCGCTGCCCATTCTTTTCGACCTGCTGCAGCACGAGGGCCTCTGCCTGGGGGGCTCCAGCGCCATTAATCTCGCCGGCGCGGTGCGCCTGGCGGAAACGCTGGGGCCGGGCAAAACGATCGTCACCGTGCTCTGCGATTCAGGAACCCGCTACGCCAGCAAGCTCTGGAATCCGGCTTTCCTGCGGGAAAAGAACCTTCCGGTTCCCGCGTGGCTCGAAGCGCAGTCCACTCGGGATATCGCCGACGTGATGGTCGAGGAATCCATCTCGCGATAGCCGGTCTCACCCCCAAGTCATGTGTTCCCGCGATACTGTCCCCCAGTTGGAATCAGACATAACCGACCGAGCGAATCGCTCAATAGCGCTTTGCTGCGGGGGGCTTGGCACTGTTTGCGACGGGCGACTAGCGAAGGTCCGTCCGGCGCGGCGGAAAGGCCCACAGGGGGCGGTCTAGGAAGACCGCCCCGGCCTCCAGGCCATGGAAGGCCTGTTGGCCGGCCCGCCAAGGCGGACGAAAAGGCCGCAGCTCGGAGCCCAAAGCAACCGCGCCAAGACCTGCAAGACGCAATGTCATCTGAAAATTGACCTCAGGACATTCGATAAATGGGCTCAGCTATTGCCAGCGGTAAGTAATAGGCAGACTTACCACCAGCGCCTGCTTGGGCAGCTCACTGGGAAAGGGAAAGGCGCCCGAAACTTTATTGACGGTCTGCACGGCCGCTTCGTCGAGCACCCGGTTTCCAGAACCCACAACCACCTCTAGATCATCAAACGAGCCATCCCGCAACACTCGGAAGCGGACCTGCACCAGACCTCGCAGTCCCTTGCGTCGAGCTCGCCGAGGATAAAACTTCGAGCGCTCCAGGGCGCGCCATAATCTCTCGAGATACTCGTCCTCCAGTTTCGCGGCGCGCGACGAATGGTGCCGTTGTTGCGCGCCGCTGGGTGCAGCAATGGCCGCTGGCGTCGCTAACGCCGCAACTGCAGCAGGCGCGGGCGCATTACTCCTCGCCGGCTTGAAGAAGCGGCGCGGTTCAGAGGAGCGCGGCGGTAAATGCCGTTGACGCTTAGCCTCTGACCTCCGGATGGGAGGGGGCTCGACCACTCGCGCAACGGCAACCGGCCTTGGCTTCGGCTTGGACTGTAAAGCGGGCTCCTTTGCCGCCTTTGGTGCTCGCTCCTCGGTCACTTGCGTCAAAGTGGGAGCTTTCGCTTCCGAGGGTGCCCGCGTAGCAGGCTTTTGCACTTTGGGCGTCTCTTCTTCGGGCGGTGGCTTGACGGCCCTATTCTCACGAGCATTGGGTGGCACGCCATTTACCGCCGGTGGAGCTGGCTCATGCCGCGCGCCCGGCGTTTCGTGAAACATCGCCAGGCTCAGAGGCAGTGGCTGATCAACGGACCTACCGCTGCGCTCTGGGATATCCGCCAGCGCCCACCACATTCCCAGCAGACCGCCGTGCAGCAACAACGAGCCGGCAAAGCCAATGCGATACCCGCTCATTGCGGATGCTGCGCGACGATGGAAAGATTCCCCAGGCGGTTT
>JBAPTW010000002.1:0-5863 GCA_049282355.1 Gammaproteobacteria bacterium
AGGTACGCGCCCATTTGGATATTCTCCGAAATCCTCATAAACTCAAACTGGAATAGCCATGCCACTAGGAGAACTAAAACGCCTGGTGTGAGTTGACCGGATAATGGTTGCACGGAAGGCGTCGAAGACCAAAATAGAAGTTCCTGTCTGGACAAACGAGGAGCTTCGCCATGGTCGATCTCGACGCCTTCCTAACGATCCTATACGTCATGGCGGATGATTTTTGCAAGCAGTGCGTGCCGGCTGAGCACCGGCCCGGTCCGGCTGCCGCGCTGAGCCGAAGCGAGGTGGTAACCTTGGCCGTATTCGGTCAATGGCAAGGTTTTGGTAGCGAGCGGGGCTTTTACCGCTATGCCCGGCGGCATCTGCGGGGCGCCTTTCCCAGCTTGCCGGATCGGACCCAGTTCAATCGCTTGATGCGCCAGCACGCCGCGGCGGTGGTGGCGTGCTTTCTGCACATCGTGCAACGGCTGGAGGCCCAACGCTGTGCCTATGAGGCCCTGGACGGGACCGCCGCCGTCACCCGCGATGCCAAACGTCGCGGGCTGGGCTGGCTGCCGGGCATAGCCGACATCGGTTGGAGTAACCGCCTGGGCTGGTATGAGGGCTTTCACGTGTTGTTGTCGGTTAATCCGATCGGCGTGATCACCGGCTTTGGCTTCGGTGCGGCCAGCACCAAAGACCAGCCCCTGGCCGAGACCTTCTTTGCTCTGCGTGCCTACCCTGACCCGGGACTCGCCGGCCTCGGCGCTCCAGCCCAGGGAGCGTATGTGGCCGATAAGGGTTTTGAAGGCCAGGACCGGCATCGGTATTGGCAAGAAGCTTACGGCGCTGAGGTCCTCTGTGCGCCTCAGCGTAACAGCCGCCATCCCTGGCCTCGAGCCTGGCGGCGCTGGCTGGCCGGCATCCGCCAGATCGTCGAGACCGTCAACGCCAGCCTTCAACATGTGTTTCGCCTTGATCGCGAGCGCCCCCATATCCTGGAGGGTTTTCAGGTCCGTCTGGCCGCCAAGATGGCGCTGCATAACTTCTGTATCTGGCTGAATCAACAACTCGACCGTCCCCCACTGGCCTTCGCCGATCGGGTGGCGTGGTAGCCTGCCGTGATCTCACACCAAGCGTTTAAGTATCGCTTCTGCCGCTTAGCAGGCCAGCTAGAACCAAAATATCTGTAATCACATGCTCTAAGAAATTCTAAAACCAGATAATAGACACTAGGTGTCTCGATTTCTGCTTAGCATTACAGCCGCGGAAAGAAACATGCTTTCTGGTCGCAACCATCCGCTTATACTATCCCTACAAAGTGAACAACAAAGTGCTCCTAATAATTGCCATTTTGTTTTCCCTCAAGTTCGGTCAGTCTACCCCATTCGAAGCGGAATTTTTCCAAATCCAGGTACTCTATATTGTTGCCATTTTGCTTTTCCTGGTGCTATATGTAACTGACCGCTGCCTTCGTAAGCAAAAAATACAAGCCAACATAAAGTACCTTGCTTTGCTCAGTGTATCGGTTCCGGTTTATAGCGCGCTGAGAGCAAATACAGAACTATCTCAACCTTTATTGTATGGGTTGCTTGCGGAACGCAATTGGATTCTTCTTGGAACGGGGGTTTGGATTTACTATTTACTAAAAACCAATAAAGTAAATTTTTTAGTCTTGGAAAACATCTTTGTTACATTGGCGGGGATGGCTTTAATCGTCTTTACCTTATTATGGTTATTGGTCGATCCGTCTTCTACGCAGGACGAACTGTCGTTTGCGAAAGTTTCTCCAGACCGTGGTTTGCGACTCAAGCTTCAATACTTTTTCATTAGCTTTGGATTAATTTATTACTTCATTCGCTACACCAACCATGGAAAATTAGCAGACTTGATTAAATGCGCGCTTTTTGCCGGTTTTGTAATGTTTATTATTCAAGGTCGAACATATATAATAGCGGTAGCCATATGCTTAAGCTTGTACTCATATATGAATCTAAGCTTTTCGCGACTATTTAGTGTTGTCTGTCAGGCCCTTTTTGGTATACTTATTGCGATTTCCTTCCTGGATTTGTTTTGCCCCCAGTACTTGACGACAATGCATTATTTATTCGAGGCGATGTTTGAGGCATTTTTGGGTCAAACATCAGCAGATTTTTCGGCAAATGCAAGAATATATGAAGCTCAGAAGGTTTTTGAACTGTGGGCAATAGAGCCTGTCGCGATGTGGTTTGGCATTGGAAAGGTAAGCAATCATTTTAATGACGGATTTAGTTCAATATTTGGTTACTTCTACCCGTCAGACATAGGTCTGTTGGGGGGGGTTCTGCTGTATGGAATAATTGGGGCCATTTTTATTTATGCTTTGCCGATGATCTTTGCAGTAAAGTTGCTAAAAGACTTGGCTCCATGTAAAAGCGATTTCATTTTGAGTATGAAATATAGCTTGCTATTTGCTATGGTTATGCCGCAACAAGAAGTTTTGTTTTTTGAGCCTGTAAACTTTGCTATTCCGTTTGTTGTCCTTTTGGCATACAGAGATATTTTCGAGGGGGGCTATGAAGCTTCAAGGCGAGCCGTGTGTTTACGTGATAGTTCTTAATTATAACGGATATGGAGACACGATTGAATGTGTAAGGAGTGTTCGACAGGCGACATACCAGAATGTTCGCGTCGTTATAGTTGATAACAAGTCCTCAGATGGATCTTTTGAAAGATTTCAAAAATACTTTAGCAGGGATTGTGATGATGCGGTGTGCGCTTTATCGCTTGGTAAGACTGGGGAAAAGTTAGTGGAGGTCAATAAGAAAATCGTTCTTATACAAGCTGCTGCCAATAGGGGTTACGGTCAAGGAAATAACCTTGGTATCAAATATGCGCTGACCCAAAAGGCTGATTATATAGTCATATTAAATAATGACACGATTGTGGACCAATCATTCATTGAACCACTTGTTGAAAGCTGTGAGCAGGACAGAGAGATAGGGGTCGCAGGGGGAAAAATTCTTTTCTTTGAGGAGCCAGATACAATTTGGTATGCTGGAGGAAGATTGTCCCCGCTAACAGCACTAGTAAAGCATTTCCACTTTAGGAAAAAAGATGTTGGTCTAGCTATTCCTGACGGAACAAACTTTATCAGTGGCTGTATGCTGTTTGTGCCAGCGAGGACGTTTTCAGATGTGGGTCTACTGAATGAAGAATATTTTATGTATGTTGAGGATGTAGAGTTTAGCTTTCGTATTTTAAAGCGGGGATTGCGGTTTAAAGTTTGCGAGCAGAGCAAGGTATGGCACAAAGTGGGGGCATCTAGCGGCGGCCGGTTGTCAGAGTTGTCTGTGTATTTGACGGCCAAAAACCGTATTAAATTTATCCGGGAGAATCTTTCGGCAGTAAACCAGGTCGTAGCGTTGACGTATTCTACGGTATATATGACGGTGTGGTGGCTAAGCAAGGGAAAATTTGGGCTTTGTAAGTGGCATATCAAGGGATCAATTGAAGCTCTCTTGACTCCAATGCCGGTCGCTTAAGGGCCTACAAGCCTGCGAGCAAGGATATCTTAGTATTACTTTAGTGTACATTTTTTTCGTTGACTAAGGTGCTGAACGGCAATGCCTATGTGCCGAGTTATGGTGAGGCTGTGCGCCGTGGTAGCACCGAGAAATCTGTGACTGAGTCAGACAGGGTTCAGAGCAAATGACCTTGAGGGGAACACCTTAGTACAGGACAAAAAAGCGTAGCGTTTGCTGAAATGCTTTCCGCTGGTCGCTCAGATTGACGATGACATGACGCAGGTGGTCAAAGCCATGGCGGAAGAGGGATTTGACTCGACGCTGCAGGGATTTCTTACCGGGATGAGCCGCTGTTGGTGAAGCCACTCACTGGTTTGATGGGCCCAAACAAAGGCAATGGCTAGCGGCGCCCCCATTTTGCTCACACGCTCGGGATCGGTGAAATGGGTGTCTTCGAAGCGAAAACCGCGCGTTCTCAGACAAGCAAGAAGTGTCTGGATTTTCCAGCGGTGTGCGTCATCGCTGAGGGCGCACGCTGGGTGATGCGAACTCAGGATTATCAGGAAGTCGTTGCCTTCAAGGCGCACCCCCACCGCATGTACCGAACAGCCTCAGACGTGACGCGGGCGCGGCAGGCTGCGGTATTCTCCAACCGCGAGATTAACGAAATAGCGCCAAGCAAGCGGTCAGAGAAACGCCATTGAGATTGGGAATACGGGTGTTTTCCTTGACTCGAACGCCAAAGCCGATACCCAAGGCGGTGAGATAAAGTGAACCAGGCTTTGCGGACGAATTCACGGTCCTCGAGCAGGGCGGCCACTCGCTGTGCCGGGAGCAGCGCGAGAAAGCAATGCCCTTGTAGCCGATACCGAGCAGCAGGACGTTGATGTTCAAACGCCTAAATTCCCAGTGGGTGTGGTCCAGCGTCAGGTATCAGCTCTCCTCGCCCATGGGCAACAGGCGTGTGACCAGGCGTGATCGTGGCTTGCTCGAGGTCAAAGCCGCAGAAAAAGCGCTGCAGACGCTTGTAGTTGGCATCGACCTTTGCCCGCCCAGAAAGTGCCGTGGCAAGTTGAGCTAGGTTCACCGTCTTGACCTTGAACAAGGCCAAGAAAAACTGGGGCAAAAACGTGAACCGGGCACCGTTCCAGTCCAGGTGCTCGCGCGGCACACCTTTCAACGCCTTTACGGCCTGAATTAACGTCACCAATGAGCTCCTTTCACGTGATTTTGGCGAGTCGTTGATGTTACCTACAAGTCATACCAGATCAATGCATCGCAGAACAGTGTCCTACACTAAGGAAGCCGAAAGCCTATATGCGCGAGGCACTAAGATGGCGCCGAGATTGCTAGAACCGATTGTTGGTGATCAGGCCATCGAGCAAGTTATAGTCCCGCTAATGATAATCCGTACCTAGTTATTGAAACCAAGTGGTTACCTGCTGGTCATAATTTACACGATCACATTACCAACTGATTCAGCCCAGCAGGTGACATCATGGATGCGGAGTGGTTATCGGATGCACGCAAGATCCCCGACGAGGTCATGAATTATGTGCGGCGGATTGCGGTTCGAGCAGTCGAAGAAAAGAACTATAGTCCGGAAGTCATCGCCGATATTCTGGGTATCAGCCGCAGCAGCCTTTATGATTGGCTGCGGTGGTATCGTGAGGAAGGTGAAGAGGCACTGGATACTCAATCGGCTCCGGGTGCCACACCGGTGATCACCGAGGACATGGACTGCTGGTTGAAGACGGTCGTGTTGACCACCACACCAGTGGATCATGGGTATGATACCCGATTGTGGACTCGGGACCTGCTGGCCGAATTGTTGAACCAACGATTTGGGATGCAGGTGGCCGGTAACACGGTGAGTCTGCACTTGCGCCAGCTCGGGTTGAGCTATCAGACGCCCTCGTATCGCGCCGAGGAGCAGGACCCGGCGCAAGTGGCGGCGTTTCTGGAGGTAAAATTCCCCAAGATCCAGCGGCTGGCGGCGAAGATAGGCGCGGATATTGGCTTTGAAGACGAGGCGGGCGTGGGGATGTTGACCCGCTGCGGTCGGACCTGGGGTGCCGTGGGACAGCCCCCGAAGGTGGTGGCCACGGACCGGCGTGGCGGTTATAACGTACTCTCCATCATCACGGCCGAGGGTGAATTGCACTATTCGTTGGAAAAAGCCCGTATTGATGGGAAACGCTATGTCGCATTTCTCCGACAGCTGCTGCGCGCTCGGAGCCGGCCCCTGATCGTGATTGCCGATCGCGCCTCGTTTCATCGGTCGGTGGTGGTGCGTCAGTTTGTGCGCGCCCATCGTAGGCAAATACGCGTGTTCTTTTTCCCCACCCACTCGCCGGAACTCAATCCGGATGAGC
>JBAPTW010000003.1:0-2991 GCA_049282355.1 Gammaproteobacteria bacterium
GTGTCATGACGCTCATCCTGCGCCACCCCAACCGCGGCACCTGCACCGTGGCTGAGGAATGGACCGACCGAGCGAAACCGGCCCCGCACGCAGGGCTAAGCGAGCCTCCGCCTTTGCTCGATGCCACGGCCTTGTTCGAACTCGCTAAGCTGCTCGACGCTTGCAAGTCTCACCAGGACGTTGACAAATGAAGGGGCCGCGATCATTATCAGTATCAGGCTCGCGCTATATGTGGTCTGCCACCAGTGCGGAGCAAGCCTACCATCGCCCTTTCCCGACAACGCAAAATACGACTGCGTTCCTCCCTTTTACATGTTTTTTTGCACGGCTCGCTTGTCGCCTTCGACGAGCGCTGCGGCAAGCCGGGCCGCCTGTGTGCTCGGAGCCACAGGCCGAAGGACTATCTGTCCGTAAGCCGCACTGGCGCCCGGCCGGAGAGGGATTATGTGCCCCAGGCCGACGTGGCGCAGGTTCGCCAGTGCTTGACCCACGATTGCCGTATACGCGAGATCCTCGGCGAGCTCTGCGCCATCAATCGCGAGCGCCTGCCTCGCAGAGAAACGCTGTGAGCCAGGTCGATGGGCACCCTCGACACACCGCCCAGCGTCGCCTTCGATCTCAGCGCCGCCGCCGCGCTCGTGGCCAACATGCTTGCCGGATGGCTCGAAGCTGTTGTCTCCCCTGTGGCCGCAGGAACCGTCACCGATGAGTGCGACCATCACCGAAGCTCACCGCCAGAAGCCGGCGTACGTGTATGTGCGCCAGTCGACGATGGGACAAGTGCGCCACCACCAGGAGAGCACCGAGCGCCAGTATGCGCTCAGGGACAAGGCGCTGGTCTTGGGCTGGCCGGAGCGGCAGATCCGCATCTTGGACCGGGATCTGGGCTATGTTCAGTCTTCATGTTGATGGTCTTGTGTTATCAAGAACTTGTACTGACATACTTGATCCCGCAAGGGCTTGAAAAATATGGCCTCGAAATTTGGCGTCAACATGAAACCTGAACATAGCCGGGATCTGGGGCTATCGGGGGCGCAGTCAAGCGGGCGCGAGGACTTCAAGACGCTGGTGGCGGAAGTGTCCATGGGGCAGGCGGGGGCGGTGTTTGCGCTCGAGGCCTCGCGGCTGGCCCGCTCCAATCTCGATTGGCATCGTTTGTTGGAGCTCTGTGCACTGACCTCGACCCTGGTCATCGACGAAGACGGCTGCTACGACCCGGCGGACTTCAACGACGGCCTGCTCTTGGGGTTATAACGGTTTCTAATCGGCTTGGGGGGGTGGACGGTTAGCTCCTCCTGGCGCAAGATGTAGGGGTGGAGCAGTCGAAACTTGCTAGACCAACGTCGCTTGGGCTGGTCGCCGGCCGCGACTATCCGGACACCTACCGGGAGTTTGCCAGCTGGTTTCATGATGACGCAGCTTGCGCCACGTACCTGGAGAGGTTGCGCTGGCCAAGCGGCTTCCGCTGTCCCGCCTGCGGAGCTACCACAAGTCCGTGGAGGCAAACTCGAGGCCGCGTGGTGTGTTCGAGCTGTCGGCACCAGGCATCGGTCACCGCTGGGACAATTCTCGACAAAACGCGAACCTCGCTGACGACATGGTTTGAGGCAGCGTGGCATGTGACGACCGCGAAGAATGGCCTGTCGGCGAAAACGCTTGAACGTACGTTGGGCACGAGATATCGCGTAGCCTGGTCGATGCTGCAGCGGTTTCGAGTAGCCATGGTGCGTGCTGAACGCGAGCAACTATCCGGTGATGTCGAGGTGGACGAGGCGCTGGTTGGCGGTGTCGAGCATGGTGGCAAGCCCGGCCGCGGCAGCGACAAGTGCATTGTCGCCATTGCCGTCGAGGTGAAGCAGCCCAAGGGGTTCGGAAGGGTACGCATGCGCCACATCCCCGACGCTTCTGATTTCAGCTTGCGACCTTTTGTTTGTGACATGGTGGCCCCTGGCTCTACGGTCCTCACCGATGGCTGGTCCGGTTACAGCCGGTTATCGCAATGCGGCTACATCCACAGAGAACCATCGTGTCTTCGTCCGGTGACCCGGCTCACGTTGCCATGCCAGGTGTCCATCGAATCGCCAGTCTTCTGAAGCGGTGGATTCTTGGCACGCACCAAGGCTCGGTGTCTGACGTCCATTTACAGTCCTACCTGGAGGAATTCACCTTCCGGTTTAATCGGCGCACCTCGCGCAGTCGTGGTCTCGTCTTCCGCAGACTGCTGGAGCAGATCGTCGCGACTGGCCCTGTTACCGACGCAGATATCAAGCATGGCTACTATTGGTGACGCCACAAGATGTAGGGGAAGGAGGAGCTAACCGCCCACCCCCTTTGCCGAAAAATGCGGCGCCTGGTTTACCCACCACTCGCGCTCTTGTACGTCAAGCCCCCTGCGGGGCCACTTAATCCAATGCCTACTTTGCCCAGAAGAATCCCGCTGTTAATGCCGATAAGAAGCCACAGCTAGCACGCCTTCACCGCCGTTGAGTTCGAACGTCCCTCAGAGGTGGGCGATTACCATCGATGCTAAATGAAGCATAAAGCTAGCGAGGCCACTGGCCACGTGTACAGATTTGAGCAACCACATGGACAAACTTAGCATTCTTGGGGTTCAATAAATGACCTATTCGATCGATGAGCATCGACATCGTTTCGCTGCATGGGCCGCAGGTCGGGCGGCGAGCGTCAAAGGGTGCCGCTTCACAGTAAAAAAAGCAAAGGACATTTTGGAATCTGTCGGCTTAAGAGCGTTAGTTTCGACCCCAAAGAATCTGCCCTACCCTGAGTGTTTTGATGCAGAACATCGCGCTTGGAGGCAAAAAATAATCGAACGTGCGGGAGAACCAAGATTCACTCATGGTATTGCGGCCAAGCTCATTAACGTTTATCTGAAATCCGCCTTTGTTTGTGGCGGCTATCATGAACATCCTCGCGTGAGAGCAATCCATCCACCAATAGACGGCCTTTTGCTTCGTGAGTTATCCGAGAGCA
>JBAPTW010000004.1:0-1711 GCA_049282355.1 Gammaproteobacteria bacterium
TGTGCAGGAAGGGTAACGCCGCAGAGGCCTTGCAGCGACTGCGCGAGATCACGAGCAAGCTGAAGCTCACGGTCAACGAAGAGAAGACACGAATCTGCAAGGTGCCGGACGGGGAGTTCGACTTCCTGGGGTATACGTTCGGACGGATGTATTCGGCGAGAACCGGCCAGGCACGCCTGGGATACCGGCCATCGAAGAAGAGCATCAAGCGCATGGTTGAGAAGATCCATGTGCTGACCGTCCGAGCGGGAACTTGGCAGGATACCACAGAGCTGGTGGGCAAGCTGAACCGCTCGCTGCGCGGATGGGCGAACTATTTTCAAGTAGGGACCGTCAACAAAGCGTATCGGGCGCTCGACAACTACACAGCTGTGCGGTTGCGCCGGTGGTTGCGCGCCAAGCACAAGGTCAGGCGACGCAAGGGCGGGACATATCCACTCTCGCACCTTTACGGGCACTTCGGGCTCGTACGCCTAACCCGGCTTGGGCACGACGTGCCGTGGGTGAAGGCGTGAGGTCTTGTCCGAGAGCCGGATGCGGGAAATCTGCACGTCCGGTTCGATGAGAGGGGTGTGGAAACGGAGCAGTTGGCTCGGCTATTGAGGCACCGCCAGACGAAAGGGGCGGAAACAGATAGGTCGATCCTAACACCACCGCGCCACATCCCGACTCTACCATTATCAATGACCGTTGGTATTAGGGTCTGTTGACAATTGGGGGATTCCCAGTTCCGGCGAAAAGTGATTCAAGCTTCCTTTTAAGGGGAGCCTTGAATGGACACGGAGCGATTGGTTATTGCGGACGAGGTTTGGGAGAAGATTTCACCGCATCTTCCGGGCAAGGCCAAGGATTGCGGCGTGACGGCGCGAGACAATCGGTTGTTTTTGGAAGCCGTTTTATGGCGGGTTCGCACGGGTTCTCCATGGCGCGACCTGCCGGTGGCTCTGGGCAATTGGAACAGTGTTTTCCAGCGCTTTCGCCGGTGGGCGATGAAGGGGGTCTTCGAACGACTGTTCGCGGTTCTTTCGGAAGAACCGGACTTCGAATATGCGCTCATCGACGGCACCATCGTCAGCGTTCACCAGAAGGCGAGCGGCGCAAGGGGGGGACTCAAAATCAGGCCATCGGGCGATCGAGAGGCGGCCTGACCACCAAGATCGTCGTCTTGGTGGACGCCTTGGGAGGCCTGGTCCGGTTCGTGCTGCTTCCCGGTCAGCGCCATGACATGGTGGGCGTCGCTCCCTTGATCCGGGACCTTTGCTTCGATGCCCTACTGGCCGACAAAGCGTTCGATGCTGATTGGCTGCGGGCGGAACTGAACCAACGCGGCACCAGTGCCGTCATCCCACCAAAAGCCAACCGAAAACAACAGATCGACTATGATAAGCACATGTACCGATGGCGCCACTTGGTCGAGAACTACTTCGCCAAGATCAAGGAATTTCGGGGCATTGCCACACGCTACGACAAAACCGAAACCAGCTACGGCGCAAACCTGAACCTCGTAGCAACCATCGTTGCCATGCGATGATTGTCAACAGACCCTAGGCTCATACGAGGTCGAAAGGCAAGTGTTCAAGGAGCAGCACGCGAGCAGCTTTACGATCCTAAACCTACGAACCAGCAGGAAAGCCGGTTCATCGTAAGGACTTAGAAATTATGAGAGAAATAGAAAATCAAACCTGATTACGCACCATTTTCAGCTAATTTG
>JBAPTW010000005.1:0-1774 GCA_049282355.1 Gammaproteobacteria bacterium
CCAGGGCCTGGAGCCCGGTCCAGTCCGGTTTGGCCTCCAGCCAGTCAATCTGCGCACTGAGCGCGTAGCGGCGAATCTCGACCCGCCCGTGGTCCTTTTCCACGGTTTCCTGGACCGCCAAGCGCCCTTGGGCGATCTCGGTGTCAAGCCACAGTTGAACGTCTTGGCACAAGGTCGGATGGTTGTCCTTAAGGGCTAGGACGTAGTCCGCCCCGGCCTCCACAATCTGATGGGCAATGGTTTTCTGGCAACCCATGGCATCGATCGACACCACCGCCCTGCGCAGATCCAACAACGCCAACAGGTCCGGGATCGCGGTGATCTCGTTGGCTTTCTCCGCCACCGCCTGCTGGGCCAGCACCCAGCGCGCCTGCCCGGCAAACGCGCTCATCAGATGCACCGCTCTCTCCGGGCCCGACCGGCGGCCTCGCAGCGTCTTGCCATCCAAGCAGACCGGCTCGTTGGCCAACACCGGCAAGGCCGCCGTCGCCCAGGCGGTAAAGGCCGTCGCCAACGCCGCTGGATCAATGCGCCCCAGCACGTCGCTCAAGGTGTCGTGCGAGGGAATGCCATTGGGCAGGTTCAGAAACCCGCGCAGCCAGTTTTCCTTTTCTTCGGCAAATGCTTCCATCCCCACCCAGTCCTCCACCCCGCTTGAGCACCGCGCACAAGACAATCATCAGAATGTCATGCAGTTGGTGCAGTTTGTTGCGGGTCTCGCGGCGTGGATCGGGCAGCTCGGCGAAGTACGCACGGGGGTCGGGCAACAGTGGACGCATCATTCATCTCCATGACATCAATTCATCCCTGCTATCTTATCACTCAGCCTATTGTCAACCCCCTACATAGCGCGATTGCCCTGTGGTAGGGGATTGATCAAGTGAACGCATGGCGCTCCTTAGGCAAGGTAGGGGAAGAACGCGAACGTTGTGCCTCCGCCGTCGTCTTCCGAGGCCGCGCCTTACCACCTATCAGTTGTTCATGACTTCATGAAAAGCGGGCAGAGGCAGATCATTTTGCAAGCACCGCATCAGGCGACGCAGTCCCCGTTTGAACCAGGACACCATGCTGCGGTAAAGCTTTCTGAAGCGCCAATGGTTCGGATCGGATTGTTCTTGAGTTTTTTTCGAGCACGGTTGGATGATGCCAGGCCTCGTCCCGACCCACCCGCACACACCAGGGCATCGCCAGTGCCATGATCAGGATCAGCCGTTCCAGGCGCTCGGGATGCTCAAGCTGGGAGTCCTCTAACTCAAAGCCCCGACTTTTGAAGTCGGAAAAGGTCGGTTCAATCGCCCACCTCGCGCCATAATCGAGCACCGCCGCGCGCGTCGGCGCGCAATCCATCGCAATAATCCACGGCTCCTTATGGCCGGCCTCATGCAAGATGCCCAAGTTCGTCAGAATACCTTGGGCAAACAGCTGCACCCCCGGCAGTTCTTTGACACCTTGGGCCAACTCGCCCGTGGTGACTTCGTCGCCATAGCCCGGATCAGCCAACAGGTTGCCCTTGAGCCGCAACCGATAGTGCCAGTGGTGGGCGTGTCACCAGGCGAACAATTCCACCGAGGGATAAAACCGATCCGCCGACAATAGCACCTTCGCCTGCGGGAGCAACCAGGCCAGCATCCGCTCCAACACCCGTCGCTGTCCCTCGAACCCGATGTTGGCCGGCCCTGCTTCGGCCACCCAAGCCAACGGCAGCGACCGATCGCCAACGCGCACGACTCGCCATCAACACCGCCATCCGATCCCCCAGATCGGTTTGGTCCAT
>JBAPTW010000006.1:0-7406 GCA_049282355.1 Gammaproteobacteria bacterium
CCGGTGGTGCTCCAGTCGCTGGCCGAAATGCTCAAGGCGGGTAGCCTCGGCCGCTTAGAGGTGGTGAACATCGTCGCGCATCCGGAGGTAGCAAAGGCAGTCGGTACCCGCTCTGTGCCCTGGTTACGTATTGGGCCCTTCGAGCTCGATGGCCTTTATACTCCGACCGAGCTGGGAGCGTGGATCGAGCACGCTGCCGAAGGCACCGGCTGGAAGCAGTACTTTAGCTCGCTTCTGGCGCGGGGCAGACTGCCGAAGGCCCTGGAGCTGGTTCGGAGAGATCCCTCGCGACTGGCGTCGATTATTGCTCTGGTCGAATCAATGGAAACACCCATGGCGGCGCGGGTCGGCGTTGGTGCCATAGTGGAAGAATTCGAAGGCAGCGACACGCTGCGTCACCACATTCCCGAGCTAGTGGCACTGACCCGATCCCCGGAGCCGCAGATTCGCGCCGATGCCTGTCATTACCTGGCACTGACGAATGCAGCGGAGGTCGCTGAGCAGGTGCGGCCATTGCTGGACGACGCAGACTCTGAAGTCCGTGAGATTGCTCACGAGACACTCGAACGGCTGGCTGGCGACGAGGCTCTTTGACGTCATCCTTGTACCTCGGCGCTGGCCATCCTTGGCCTTCCTGAACTCTACGACGGTTCGATGGCGGCGAGGTGGCGGCCGACGGCGAGCCAGGAGCCGGTGACGCCGAGAAAAGCACCGACCATCCAGATGGTGAGCAGGGTATCGGCGCTCATGATGGAGAGAGAGAAATCGCTGCGATAGAGCGCGGTGAGCTGACGCACCGGCGTTTGCAGGAGTCCCAGGGAGACGGCGACGAACAAACAGGCGACGATGCCGCCGAGTAGCCCGTACCACAGGCCGGTATAGAGAAATGGGCGACGGATGAAGGCATCAGTGGCGCCGAGAAGCTTGGCGACCTCGATCTCCTCGCGGCGCTTCTCGACGTTCGCACGGATGGTGTTACCGACGATGAGCAACACACCGACCCCGAGCAGCACGCCGATAACGGTGACCCCGCGTCGTATGACCTCCATGATGGCGTGGAGCCGGCGTAACCAGTCGAGATCGAATTGGGCGATCTCGACCTGAGGTTCCTGACGAAGTGCTTCGAGGAGAGGGTCGATGTTAGCGGGGGTGGTTTGTCCCTGCATGAGTTGCAGCACCAGCACTGCGGGCAGCGGGTTCTCGTCGCCCAATACCGCCAACGCGTCCTTGAAGCCGGAAAGCTGCTGGTACTCTTGGAAAGCTTGCTCGCGCGTAATGACGCGGACGTGGGCAAGGTCCGATCGCGCCTGCAGGGTTTTTGCGAGCTTCGCCGCTTCCGCGTCACTCACCTCGGGTTTCAGAAACACAGAGATTTGGGCGGCGCTTTCCCAACTGCGGCTCAAGCCTTGCACGTTGTCGAGCAGCACAAAGAGGCCGGCGGGGAGCGCCAGAGCGATGCCGATGACCGCGGCGATCATGAGCGTGTTGAGCGGCGTGTTGGCGAGCTGACCGAGTGTATAGACCAGGCATTGGAAATGCCAAAGTGCCCAGCCGGTGAGCCGCTTTTCGATCCAGGTTGGACGGCGGCTACGGGGTAAATCGGATCCCGCGGAAACGTCCCTCATGCTGCAGTCATCCGTTTCTCGTCGATCAACGTGCCGTTTTTTAAAGTTAACAGACGATGCCCCATGCCACCGATGAGGCTCAGATCGTGGCTGGCGATCAGCACGGTGACGCCAAAGTGGTTGAAACGTTCAAACAGGGTCATGATCTCGCGTGACAGTTCTGGGTCTAAGTTTCCGGTGGGCTCGTCGGCAAGCAAGATGGCCGGTTTATTGACGACCCCTCGGGCGATGCCGACCCGCTGCTGCTCGCCGCTCGAGAGGGTAATGGGATTTAGCTTTTCCTTGCCGAGCAGCCCCACTTTGTCGAGAGCGGCGCGCACGCGGCGGCTGACATCCTGGTGCGAATAGCCAGCAATGACCAGCGGCAATGCGACGTTGTCGAACACCGTGCGGTCCATGAGTAGCCGGTGGTTTTGAAACACCATGCCGATGTGGCGGCGGAAATAGGGGATGCGCCGCTTGCCCATACGACTTAAGTTTTCGCCACCGATGATAATGTGGCCGCGATTTACCCGCTCGATGAGCGCGATGAGGCGTAACACCGTGGTTTTGCCGGCACCGGAGTGGCCGGTCAGGAAAGCCATCTCGCCGCGGGCGAGATCAAAGCTGACGCTGCGCAGCGCTTCGTACCCGTTAGGGTAGCGTTTGCTGACCTCGTGGAAATGGATCATGGGGCTTGTAGCGGCTCGTCAAGCGAATGGGTTCAGTCCGAAATCGCCGCGGCGAGGGAATCGGACCGTCACCTCTCAAACAAGGCGTCGACGAACTCCGAGGCGTTGAAGGGACGGAGATCCTCCGCTGATTCTCCCACTCCGATGAAGCGGATTGGAAGAGCGAGTTCGCGGGCAATCGCCAGCACGATGCCGCCCTTGGCGGTGCCGTCGAGCTTGGTAAGCGCAATGCCAGAAACCTGGACCGCTTGGTGAAATTGGCGCGCTTGGGCGAGCGCATTTTGACCCGTACCGGCATCGACCACCAGCAGTGTCTCGTGTGGCGCATTGGGATCGAGCTTGCCAATCACGCGCCGGACCTTCTTCAGCTCCTCCATGAGATTGACCTGCGTATGCAGCCGTCCTGCCGTGTCGGCGATAAGCACGTCAAAGCCGCGCGCCTTCGCGGAGTGTACCGCATCATAGACGACCGAGGCAGAATCGGCACCGATCTGTTGCGCGATGACCGGTGCACCCACCCGCTCGCCCCAAATCTGCAGCTGTTCGATGGCGGCGGCACGAAAAGTGTCTCCGGCGGCAAGCAGCACGTTACGACCCTCGGCCCGCAAGCGGCTCGCCAGCTTGCCGATGGTGGTGGTTTTGCCGGTGCCGTTGACGCCAACCAGAAGAATAACAAAGGGTCGTGGCCCATCCTTTGGCACTGCGAGGGGTTGGCTCACGGGCTCTAAGATGGCCAGCATGTTCTCCCGCAGCGCGCTGAATACTGCCTCCGGATCGGCGAGTTGTTTGCGGGCTAGCCGCTGGGAGAGGTCGGCCACGATCTGAGTGGTTGCAGCGATGCCGACATCGGCAGAGAGCAGCAGATCCTCTATCTCCTCGACAAGCTCACCGCTGACGGTGCGCTGGCGCGCGAAGATCTCGGTAAGGCGTGCCGTGAGGCCGGTTCGAGTGCGCTTGAGCGCGTCGCGCAGGCGTCCGAAGCGACGAGGACGGGAGCCGGTTTGATCGTTGAGGTTTTGCGTGCGGTCTTTGCGCCGGAACATGGGATGGAAACGAATCTCAGGTGGCGTGGTCCGATACAGCGGTTGGTGACGACGAGGTGATCGTAACATGTTTGATTGGTGGGATGGGGTCTGCAAGCGAATGATTGCTCATTTGCTTGCGATTGCGTGTGGGTTGGGTGCCCCCATGGCGTTTGCCAAGGAGGCTTCGGCAGTGCAGGAATTCATGCTTGAAAACGGGCTCAAGCTGATCGTCAAGGAAGACCACCGGGCCCCGGTCGTTGTCTCCCAAGTTTGGTATAAAGTGGGCTCAGGCTATGAGTACAGTGGCATCACGGGTATTTCCCATATGCTGGAGCACATGATGTTCAAGGGCACTGACGAGCTGGCGCCGGGAGAATTTTCGCGCATCATCGCCGCCCAGGGCGGTACTGAAAATGCCTTTACCAGCTACGATTACACGGCCTACTTCCAGGAGCTGGAGAAGAGCCGGCTCGAGGTAAGCTTCAAGCTCGAAGCGGATCGCATGCGAGACTTGCGACTATCGCCGGAGGCGCTGGCCTTAGAAAAACAGGTCGTCATGGAGGAGCGGCGGTTGCGCACCGATGACGATCCGCAAAGCCTTACCCTAGAGCACTTTCGAGCGGTGGCCTTTAAGAACAGCCCGTATCGGAATCCGGTGATCGGTTGGATGACCGACATCAACAACTACGAGCTCGATGACCTGCAACGTTGGTATCGCCAATGGTATGCACCGAACAATGCGGTGGTCGTGGTGGTGGGGGATGTAGAGCCGATGCAGGTGAAGGCGCTCGCCGATAAACACTTTGGCAAGCTGGCAGCGGTGGATCTCGACGCCATCAAGCCACGACAGGAAGTTCCCCAATTTGGTTTGCAGCGAATGACGGTGCAAAGGCCAGCAAAAGTGCCCTACTTGCTACTGGGTTATCAGGTGCCGTCGCTGGCGACCGCCGAGCTCGAGTGGGAGCCCTACGCGCTCATCGTGTTAGCGGCTATTTTTGACGGCAACGAGGGGTCGCGTTTTGGCAAGAACCTTCGGCGGGGCCAGCAGCTTGCGGCTCAACTGATGGTGGACTATGGGCTCTATGACCGCAAGTCGACGCTGTTCGTGATTGCCGGCTACCCGACTCCAGAGACTGGCGTTGATGCACTCGAGACCGCGGTTCGCCAGGAAGTCGCGCGAGTGCAACGCGAATTGGTGACCGACGAGGAGCTCGATCGGATAAAAATTCAGGTGGTCGCGGAGGATGTGTACGCGCGGGACTCGGTATTTTATCAGGCGATGCAGCTCGGCCAACTCGAAGCCGTCGGCCTGGGTTGGCAGCGCCGGGACGAGTTTGTCGACCGTGTTCAGTCAGTCACGGCAGAGCAGGTGCAGGCAGTGGCGAACAAGTACCTCGTGGAACAGGGGCTGACGGTGGCCGTGCTGGAACCAACAGCCATGCAGGACCAAGAAGCGGCATCCCACAACAGGAAGGAGCCCGATGTACATTAGATTCTTTGTGCCATTGCTGTTGGCTTTGCTGGCAGCACCCGTCGCGGCAACGCCGAACATTGAACACTGGAGCACAGCCAATGGCGCCCGCGTATACTTCGTGCCCACCCGCGAGCTGCCCATGGTGGATATCAAGTTGGTGTTCGATGGCGGTAGCGCACGCGATCAGGACTCACCAGGATTAGCACGGTTCACGAATTCAATGCTTCAAGAAGGTGCTGGAGCTTACGATGCGGATGCCATCGCAGAGCGTTTGGCGATGCTCGGCGCTGAGCTTAGCACCGAGTCAGCCCGGGATATGGCGTCGGTCAGGCTACGAGTTTTAAGTGATCCCGTCGTGCGAGATGAGGCGGTTGAGCTGCTGGGATTGATCGCTGGCAAGCCCGCTTTTGCCCCGGATGCCCTCCAGCGTGTGCGCGGACAGCTTCTCGTTGAGCTGCAGGAAGAGCAACAATCGCCGTCCGATCTGGCAAGTCGAGCATTCTATTCAAAAGCCTTTGACGATCATCCTTACTCATTGCCTCCCAGCGGGACAGAGGGGAGTCTTTCTGCCATTGAGGTGGCTGATGTGCAGCGGTTTCACCAGCGCTACTATGTGAGGCAAAATGTGGTGGTGGTGATTGTCGGCGATCTCGATCGGGCGCAGGCCGAGTTACTTGCCACCGGGGTTGTTGAGCAGCTGCCCGAAGGTGAGCCCGCCTCTCGGCTGCCCACGGCACCTCCTGTTGAGGCGCCAACCAATCGCTCCATCGATTTTCCCTCGGCGCAAACACATATCCTCGTCGGCCAACCCGCTCTGTCGCGGCTGGATGACGATTACTATGCGCTTTATGTTGGCAATCACATCCTGGGGGGCGGGGATCTCGTGTCATTGCTTTTCGAAGAGATACGGGAACGTCGCGGGCTGGCCTACAGCGTAGGAAGCTATCTCGCACCCATGCGCGCCGAAGGACCTTTCATCATGAGCCTGCAAACCCGAAGCGAGAAAGCGGGTGAGGCTGTGGACCTGATGCGCACGCTGCTCATCCGTTTCGTGAAAGAGGGACCGACAGCAGAGCAGCTAGCAGCGGCGAAGAAGAATATTACCGGCGGGTTTCCCCTGCGCATTGACAGTAATCGAAATATAATGAGCTATGTTGCCATGATCGGCTTTTATGGATTGCCCCTTGATTACCTGAATACCTTTAATGAACGGATCGACGCCATTACCGCTGATGATGTCCGCAGGGTTTTCGCGCGTCATATCCATCCGCAGCGCTTAGTCACCGTCATGGTTGGACCGCAGGCGGCCTCAGGGAACCATGAGCTTGGGACGACAAAGGCAAGTATTCCTGCGAACAGTGACTCTTCTATTCTGAAAAACACCGTTGAGCCATGATGGCTGCGCCGGATTGGGATCATGATCGGGCCCGTGCAATCCCTGATGGAATCGTTGGTGAAACGCTCCGCGTCTGGCAAAGTCCGCATCATTGGGGGTAAATGGAGAAGCAGAAGCCTGGTATTTCCGGCGCGCCCGGAGCTACGCCCGACCTCCGATCGCGTTCGGGAGACGCTGTTTAACTGGCTGGGAAGTCGCGTGGCAGGGGCGCACTGTCTGGATCTCTTCGCGGGCAGCGGCGCGCTTGGCTTTGAGGCGGCTTCTCGGGGCGCGGCCCAGGTCGTGATGGTCGAGCGGGACAGTGTTCTAATGCGCTACCTCAGCGAGCAAGCGCATATCCTTGATGCGCCCACTGTGAAGCTTATCCGCAAGGACGCAAGGCGATGGGTGCAGCTGACGCGGCCGGCATCCATGCCGCCGTTTGACATCGTGTTCCTCGATCCGCCGTTTGCGAGCGATCTCCTGGTGCTGCTATGTCGCCAGTTGGAGGATGGGGGCTGGTTGCAAAGCGAAGCGCTTGTTTACTTAGAGATGCCCGAGCGCAAGGAAGAGCCGCCACTGCCCGGCAATTGGGCTGTGATACAATCAGGTTGCGCTGGCCAAGTAGGTTATTACCTTGTCAGGCGTTGCCGCGAGCCTCGCATTAGCGATTGAGGTTGCCAACGCTGTCCATGCCGCTTGGTTCTTGGTTGAATTGACCTTGGCCTTTTGAGCACATACTTATGCACGAAACTGCGATCTATCCAGGTACCTTCGATCCTATTACTAACGGCCACGTCGATCTGGTGCATCGCGCTTCGCGCCTATTTGCGCACGTCATTTTGGGGGTTGCCAAAAGCGCGGTGAAGGCGCCCACCTTTTCGCTAGAGCGCCGCATTTCCTTAGCGGAAACCGTGCTGGGCGGCATTCGGAACGTGCGCGTGATTGGTTTCGATGGGTTGCTTGCCAACTGTGCTCGAGAGCAAGGTGCGACCGTTATGGTGCGAGGCTTGCGCGCAGTCTCCGATTTCGAGCATGAGTTTCAACTGGCCAGCATGAACCGGAAGCTTGCTCCTGAAATGGAAACCATTTTTTTGACGCCCGACGAGGGTTTTACCTACATTTCGGCAAGCCTAATACGTGAGATCGCTTTCATGGGAGGGGATGTGGGGCCGTTTGTGCCTTCGGTGGTCAAGGTCGCTTTGCGAGAGATTCAGGCAGAGCGTTCGAATTTAT
>JBAPTW010000007.1:0-10778 GCA_049282355.1 Gammaproteobacteria bacterium
GCGTTACCCAAGACCACGGTGAGGGGTCAAGGCGACCAGCTTATCGAGAAGCTCGCACACGCAGCGGGAGTTGATAGAGGTGGCGTTAACCACCGTGATGACCTCTTGGGTCACGGCATTGAGCGCCCCTAACACGTTCAAACGTTGCCGGCCTGAGAGCGCTTTGATCCACACCCGAGTCACACACCAGAGCACCGACATAAAGGCCCCCAAGACAAAATGCGCCGCGTTTACGAAGAACACGCTCCGCGTGCCCGCTTGGGCTTGAGCCAAACGGGACTCGAGTTCTTTTTTTTAAACGTCGCTTGTTTTTAAACGTCGCTTGGAGCGCGGGATCGGCTTTGGCTGGCAGCACGCCGGTTTTCAACCGCTTCATGCCACAGGTGTTCTTCAAGAACAGCCGCACCGGGGTGGGCGAACGGGTCAGGCCCGTCAGTTCTCGAATTGCAGCGATGGCCTCATGGATGGACGCCGGTGGAGGATCACGAAAATCACAACGCCTCAAAAGGGGTCAGACCCCTTAATAATTCGGAAGCGATAGTCAATTTAGCCGCCCAACGTTTGACATGAGCGGCCGGTGGAGATCCGCTCGATGGAAGGGTTAGCCGTCACTTCGTGCGCTCCAAGTACTCAATGTATGACTCAATGAAGCCGGCCGAAAGGCTTCTCGCTTCGGTCAACTCCTCTTCAGATGCGCTTCGCAGTGCCTCCCCGACCCGACCACGGTGGCGCCCCTGCCGCAGGGGAAGATCGTTGCAGAGTTGGCCAAGACGGGACCACTTCCGCTTTGGCTGTCCGATCTGTCGCAACGCCTCGGTCTGCGACCCGAAAGTGCTAGCGAGCGTGTCGAGTACCTCGTATAGGTAGATCAGTTCGTCCTCCGCGTCGGCGATAGCTGAACGGTAGCTTCGGAGCATTCGCGCTAGCGCTTCGTCGCTCGGAGCATAGATCGCCGCTGCGCGGCTCAACCGGTGTTTGCGTTCAACACGGTCTCGGCGCGTATCGACCACGGTGCCATCGCTGCGCGCGTAGCGAATGTCTACCCGGCCACCGCGGATCTGGATCGTGCCCGGCTCGCATTCAATGATGTAGCCTCTCGAACCATCGTCTTGCAGCGTGCTGACACTCGGACGACTCAGCTGCCATTGCATGTGCGCGACAATCTGCACCCCTAGGAAGAGCGATTCCACGTATGATTCAACAGCTTCCCGAAGGGCAGATTTCGTTTCGCCGTCGATGAGCGGCAACGACGCGACGACGACGCCTTGGTCCACCGTGATCTTGCACTCTGCAAGGTCACAGGTAAGTCTGTCCTCGAACAAGGTTTCGGGAGTGAATTCCCATCGAAGCTCCAGAGTGGCGGGCATCTGCGCTTGTGTGACGGCTAACGACAAGCTAACCGGCGCGGTGCGAAGCACCGCGTCCGGTTGAGCGCCTTGTTAGCCACCGTTTTCGTGTAACCGACCCTCAACATACTTATGAAGGATGCTGGCAATCAAAGTTTGGTATGGAATGCCTTCAGAAAGGGCTTTTTTCTGTAGGGCACGAAGATCCTTGGAAGGGAGCCGAATATTGATCCGAGCATCCTTCCTGAACATGGCTTCGGCGTATTGTTGATGCCGTTTCTGGGTATCGGTTGCATCCTTAGAACGTTTTACGTTACCTGACTCAAACATCTCCAGGATTTCGCGTTCTTCTTTATTTAGCTTGCTCATTAATTGCCGCCTTGGTAGGTCTTGGTGGCTTTCCGGCTCGGAATAATGGTCTTCAAAAAGACCTCATCGTCCGACTCGACAAACGGAACGAGGTATACATATTCCTCGATAACAACCACGTGAATTTGCTGACCGGGGTAACGCTCCTGATTCGGATGGTCAATGGAGTGGTTGAACGGTCAGCTGCAATGCGTTGTTGGGTGGGGTCATTCGTCGATCTCTGGAACGAACAGAGCTTGGCAGATTTTTCTTGCCAGGCGATTGGAGATCTCCGAGTGCCATGGTACGGCTTCTACCGCTCCGACGTTAGGATTGCATCATAAAGAATGGGATGATCCTTCCCGTTTGAGGTAGCAACCGTGCCGCCGGAGATGCTGAAGAAGAACACCTCTCTTCACCCCACAGTCACCGTTTCCCGTTAGGCATCGCCCGGTAACCCCCGTAGCGCGTCTTCTCGCCGGTCCTGCAAGATGAGCTCGATCGCACTGGCCAAGCTTTGCCGAGCTGCTTCCTTGGTGTGGCCCTGGCCATTCGCCTCAGGTACCTCAGGACAATATGCGATATACCACTCACCATCACGCTCGAAAATCGCCGTGTACGTGTTGCTCAAGGCTAGAACCTTCTACAAACATTCGTTCTGTGTTCGACCGCCCAACGCTCAGTTGAGCGGCGCTGTCAAGCGCGGCTCAACATGATTGTTAGATGCCATGTTTATTTGCGCTCTTAGGGAACGTCTTATAGCGGTTCCTGGGTGTATAGATAACAGCCGCAGTGGATACGTGCTAGCAATTATGGCGCATGATGAGGCACTGTTATCAACCCAAGTAGGAAGCGCTATAATTATTATGACGAGATCGTTCATTCCTCCGCCCGTGTAACTCGAAGTCCCCAGCATTGCAAATTCGTGCTTCTTGTAGAACCCTCTTGCTTTAGTGTCTTGGGCACATATTTTGAGCCACAAATAGTCGTGTCCGTTGCTCTTACACAAGATTGAAATTGTGTATTTGCCCCGAAAACTCGATACGGCAGTAACGGGAGCTGTTTGAGCTTGTTCTTAAGCGCTGCCCAGAATATACGAAAAGATGGCGCCTGCCCATGCGAAAAAATCATTCGCGCCGCGGCGTTTTTCCTCTCAAAACCACCCTCGGCCGCTCACCCTGCCCTGCTGCTATACAAACAAGCGCTCAACGAGGTGATCCGCAGCACGGGCTAGTTGCTGCGCGATTTCGCAATCTGCGTTTAACACGAAACGCCCACACTTCAGCCGGTCTAACGTTGGGCACTTGCGCGAGGACCTTGGCGTTGTAGCCATGGCGTAGGCAGCCATCTGAGGAACCTTTTCCGAGGAAAACCAGAAGGAACCTTTGTTACACATGTTAAGCTGGGCTTAGCTTCAGTGAGGCTAACGGTGGATAAAGAGATACGAAGGCGAGTCCTCCCATTTTTGTCTTGGGGAGCGGGCTTCAACCGCCAGACTGTTCGCGCGGATTTGGTTGCGGGAGCGACAGGAGCCATTGTGGTGCTGCCTCAAGGGGTGGCATTTGCCACCATCGCGGGCATGCCGCCACAATATGGGCTTTACGCGGCCATGGTGCCGGCGATTGTGGCCGCCCTTTTTGGTTCCTCTCGACATCTGGTGTCAGGGCCGACCACAGCCGCTTCTCTGGTGCTTTTCTCGGTGCTCAGCACCCTTGCCGAGCCGGGCACTGCGGACTACGTCCGATTGGCTCTCACGCTGACATTCATGGTCGGCGTGGTCGAGCTGGCGATGGGGCTGGCTCGGCTGGGATTCCTCACGACGTTCATATCCCACTCCGTAATCATCGGCTTTACGGCAGGCGCCGCCATTCTCATCGCAAGCAACCAACTCAAGCACTTCTTCGGCCTGCAGATACCAGAGGGCCTGCGTTTTTATGAGATCCTGTTGCACGCCTTGCAACATCTGGCAGATATCCACCCCTATGTCACGGTGGTGGGCATATCGACCCTGGTCACAGGCCTGCTGGTGAAGCGCTACGTTCCCCAGGTGCCGTACATGCTGGCGGCACTGATCGTCGGCAGCCTCGCTGCGACGCTGTTGAACAATACTTTTGGACAGGCGCTGATCCACATCAAGACGGTCGGGGCGCTACCAGCTGCCCTGCCCCCGCTTTCCGCACCGGACCTCTCGCTCTCAACGATTAAAGCACTCGCCCCAGCAGTGCTCGCCGTCACACTCTTTGCGCTGACAGAGGCCGTGTCTATCTCTCGATCGTTGGCGGTGCGTTCCGGTCAAGTGATTAACGGGAGCCAGGAATTTATCGGCCAAGGGCTTTCCAACATCGTGGGCAGCTTCTTCTCGGCCTACGTGGCGACCGGCTCCTTCAACCGAAGCGCTGTCAATTATGAAGCAGGCGCCAACACCCCGCTGGCCGCTGTGTTCGCTGGCGCCCTGCTGGTCCTCGTGGTGATCTTGGTGGCGCCGCTTATCAGCTACCTTCCCAACGCCGCCATGGCGGGTATTCTATTTCTGGTCGCGTGGGGGCTCATCGACTTTCAACATATCCATAGGACGCTGCGCACCAGCCGTGCCGAGTCGGTGGTTTTGGGAGCAACTTTCCTTGCCACGCTGTTCTTGGAGTTGGAATTCGCCATTTTGCTCGGGGTGCTGCTGTCATTAGTGGTGTATCTTGGGCGTACCTCCCGCCCGAGGATACGGGTACGGGTTCCGGATCCGAGGGATCCAAGACGGCTTTTCACCAGCGATGCGACGCTTCCCGAGTGCCCACAGCTCAAGCTGGTGCGTATCGATGGCTCGCTCTTTTTCGGCGCTGTGGATTTTGTGCGAGAGCGACTTCGCCTCCTCGCCAGAGCGCATCCAGAGCAGAAACATTTGCTCATTCTCGCCCGCAGTATCAATTTTGTCGATGTCGCAGGCGCTGAATTGCTTGCGGAAGAGGCCAGGGAACGTCGCGCTATGGGGGGACGACTTTACCTCCATCAAGTCAAAGAGGTCACGTGCGAAACCCTTAAGCGGGGCGGCTATCAGAAAGATATCGGCCCAGAAAACATGTTTGAGTCCAAGCACGACGCGATCGCCACTATTTTCCAACAACTCGACAAAGCAATCTGCGCGAGATGCGACAAACGGATCTTCACAGAATGTGCCTCGGTCATTCAAATTGAGGTGGGAGACGAGACCTCCCATAGTCCGAGATCGCCTGTCAAGAATCATGAAACCGAGTCCACGCAACCTTAGCGATCCCGACCCATTCCAGGAATCGACCTTTGCAAGCGTCATCGCCAACAAATGTGGTCCCAAACAGACCTCATGTTTGCAGGCCCAAGCCGATCGGATTGCGGGCCACTACACGTAGTAGGCTCCCCGGCACACGCGGGGATCGACCCTTCCCGCCGGGGTGAGATTCCGCTAGAACGAGGTGTTCGGTCTGTATCCCACTTCAATAATGGTATCTGCCTTGCAAGAAGTCGATCCTGCCGTCGGACACCAGGTAGACGATTCGGTGTTCTTCTGTAAGCCGTCGCGACCATGTCCCACTCGGACGGAATTTCAGAAGCTCGGGTTTTCCGATACCAGAAAATGGATCGCGAACGATGGCTTGGACGAGATCGAGAGCGCGAAGAGCGACCTTTCGATTCGTCCTGACCCAGAATCGCAGGTCTTCGACAAATTCGGGCTGAAAAACCGCTGCCCATTCCATGTCGGAGGGACGGGGACGGGATTTATCCTTCGTCTTTGCCAAGCCCGAGCTCTACACGGAGCTCGTCTATCGAAGACGGGCCGATTTCCTGTGAAGCCGCCCGCGCGAGCGCTTTCAGGAGGCGTTCCGCGTTCTTTGGTGATCTCAGCAGATGGGCGGTCTCAAGGAGGCTCTCAAGTTCTTCAGCCGAAACAAGCGCCACATCCGCAGCATTTCGGCGCCGGATGATCACGGGCTCTCTGGTCGACGAGACTTCGTCACAAAGACTTGCAAGTGTCGCTCTAGCGTTTGAATACGACGTTACGGTAGGCATACGAAGCTCCCATCACTTACTTGTACCAATATATCGTACAAGTGCGATGGGCAAATGTCAAGGACCTCACGGTCCGCTGGAACTAGATGCTAGGCGTCATACGGACCTCGTAAGATGATCTGGATGCGGTCCAGGTTGCCGGACCAGGCATCCTTCATCGCGCCGAGCATGAAGATCGGCGCCGTAGCGGCCTTCGGGGGCGCGTAGATAACATCCACGTTCATGGCGTTTAGCCCTGGTGGTCTTCCGCTCGGCCAGGACCAGTGCTGTCACAGTCGAGAATGCATCTGTTAACCACCGACTTTCAAGGGCCAAGCGAACGGCGGATACCTTCGGTGCCCGGTGAGGGTTGCACGTTCATCACTATCGAGAGCAGACGCTTGCAGCGCCGGTATGCCGCCAGTGCCTCGGATTTTCTGCCCAATAACCGATAGTTCTGCATGAGCCCCTGATAAAGCTGTTCGGCACAGCCATCGACTTGGAGCCCCTTCTGGTAACACTCGATGGCCGTTTCGTAGCGGCCCTGACTGTGGTGATAGCCGCCGAGATCGTGCATCGCCCGCACGAAGCGCTGGTGCAACCGGGCTCGCGGCGCCGACATCCATGGCGCCTTTTCTCCCGCAAGAAAATCGCCTCGATAGATTAAAGCCGCCTTTGATAACAACTTCGCCGCCTGCACTGGCTGCTCGGCTTCGGCCAAACGATCGGCTTCATCCAAAAATAGCTCAAAAGCCCAAGCATCCACCCAACAGCGCTCCGGCTGTAGGCTAACCTCTCCCTTCTGTAGAGTAATCACCTCATGGGCAAGCAACTGGCGCAGCCGAGACAGGGCAGTCTTGCAGGCGCAATGAGCGGCATCGGCGTCCTCCTCGGGCCAAAGCGCATCCCTAAGCGCGGTCTGAAGTACGTTTTGGCCGCCAAGAGCGAGCAATGCCTTCAGCAGCGCCAGCACTTTTTTCGGCGCCTTGCGTGAGAACTGCATCGGTTTCCCATCGGCATAAAGACTGAATTCGCCAAGGCAGTGGATCTTGATGGCCCACGGCCAGTGCTCGCCGGCCAGCCCATCTTCCATAAGCCGCAGGCCGTACGCCCGTATCAACCCTTGGACGAAATCGACTTCGATTCCGCCCTCCAGGGCACGTGCGCACAGATCCGTTAGGTCCGTGGTGCGTAGACACGGAAGATGGCGGTACCCGCTGAGGCGCCAGCGCTGGAAGGCAGCAGCCAGCAACCGGTTGCCGCGCGCCTCTTGGCCACGGCGCAACGCCACCCGGGCCGCCGTCAGCCATTCCAGAATTTCCATGCTGCGCAAGTGCGCTGAACGGGCCTCGCGACGTATCCGCGCCAGCTGCTGGAGTGCCGACCTGTATGTCCCTTGCGCAACATCGATTTGGACCAGCAGCAATGAAGCGTACAACCGTGCACCGAGCTCCCCACACGCCCGTGCCGCTTTTAAAGCCATTTCCCCCTGCTCGCGCGCCTCTGCCCCACGGCTTGATAACCACTCGCGCCAACCACGCGCAAACCGATAGATAGCGCTGTCGAACTGCCCAAGCCCCAAGCTTGCCAGCTTGTCCAGAAACGTATCCGCTTGCCCTTGCTTGCCGGCCGAAAGCAGCGCCATTGCGCCGATGATCAAGAGAGGACCGTCCCAGCTGCGCAAACCTTCGCGGCCTGCCAACGCTAGAGCATCCGTCACCTGGGCCAGACAAACGTCGAGGTCGTCCGAAAACCAATACTGGTAGAGCGCTTCGCTATAGGCCCGCGTGATTTCGGCCAGCGGATCCCTAACGCCGACCGCAGCCAGCGCTCGCAATGGATGCAACGCCCTTTCTGCCAGCTCATGCCCGGCACCAAGCCAGGTGCTTCTGAACAGCAACGAGGTACAAGCGAAGCGCTTTAGTTGCCGGTTCGCGTCAGCCTCGATGAAGTACAACAGCCGGCGTTCCAGCGCCGACACGCTGGCATGACCGGGATCGGTAACCAGCAGCGCGGTATACATCCCCACCAGTACGTAGTCATTTTCGGGTTCAGAATTGCTTTCCCGCTGACGCTGCCATGTCGGCCACCATGTGTTGAGCCACGCGCGCAGCGGGTGGAAATCATTGCGCTCGAACCAATAACTCTGCGCGATGCCGAACCCGGCCCGGGCGTGCCCTTTAGCATCGTCAAGCGCCTGAAATCGTCGCTGGGCCGTCTGCAACGCCGTTCGCGCCGAGCGCGGGTCCGAAGCGAGCAAACGCAACGCCTGCCAGCACTGCAGTTTGGGTGAACGGGCCACTATTGGCTCTGGCAAGGCCTCAATCCAATCGACCAGCTGCCAGCAGCGATCTTGGTTCAGCAACCCCGGTGCCGCCCGTTCCAGCGCTTTCGCCAGTCCCTCATAGTCGCCAAGGTCCAACCAGAGCGGCACCGCATCATTGAGCCCACCGGTTTGCTCCAGAATCCTCAGTGCTCGACGCTGAAGCGAATACTGCCCCGCGGCATCCAGAAATTCCGGCAGCTGGCTCAGGAGAAATCGCCGAAATACCGGATGGTAATGATAGACGCTACCCCTATGGGGAGAACGCCAGACAAAACAGTTCTTCTGCAGCAAAGTGGCGAACAGCTGTTCGGTTCGTTGCTCACCGGTCAGCAACTTCACCGTTGAAACCGTCATCTTCGGCAGTACGGCGCTCTGCACGAGAAACCGCTGAGTGCCCCTGTCGAAGCTTGCCAAGACCTCGCGAGCGAAGTAGTCAAATACCACCTCGGGCACAATCGCTTCGATGCCGTCGACCGGCATACCCTCAAGGCGTACCGACGCGAGGCACAACAACAAGCCTGCGATCCAGCCCTCAATCATTTCGACGATGGGTTTCAGGACCCTCTCAGGGTCTAAACCATCGCCGTGCAATTGCGCGATGGCAACCGCTTCGTCCTTTCTCAGCCGAAGATCTTCCCAATCCAACAGCGAAAACCGGCATTGATCCCCAGGCGCGGTGTCAACGGGTGGTAAGTGCCGGCTGATGAGGAAGATGTGACTGCCGGCGGGAACTTCGCAGAATGCCTGCCAGAGCGCGTGGTGAAAGGATGCGGGCGGTAAGGCGACTTGATAGTCGTCGAAGACCAGCACACTGGGCGTGCCCAGTTGGGCAAAAAGGGCGGCTAAGTAGCGCTTGGCAAACAAGTTAACCTGCCCGCGGTCATGCGATGTCCAGCGAGGAAAGTGTAACGGCTGGAGACCAACGTGGCGCCCGGCGGCAAACCCCAAGAGGCGAAAGCACGTCGCGGGATCGTGATCGCACTCGTCTAACCGATACCAGACAGGAGAAAGCGCGCGTGCCTGCAGATAGCTTGCAACCAGGGTGGTTTTACCACTACCGGGGGGACCCGTAACCCAAATGACAGGACAGGATCGGGCTTCATCGAGGAGTGTGAATAGGCGCTGGCGCAGGACCACCGCAGCGGGCTTGGGCGGGGTAAGCTTGCGCAGTGTCATGGGACTCTAGAGCGTGCAGAAGTGGGCACAGCTTTCCCTCCACCCCTTCCTTTCGGTCTCGGCCAGGCACAGGCTAGCAAAGTAGCCAACATCGATTACTTCAACGCCAGGGTAAGCCGCTTCTATCGTTACTTCAAAAGCGAAATTGTCCCAGAGAAAGGAGTGAAATATTACCTTACAATAGCGAGACTTTTTTCGAAAGCTCGTCATTGAAACGAAGCGCAAAGTGCGCACGCTGTTCTTTGCGATTCATCCACAACGCCACCTCGCGTCGCCGCTCTACATTGCATCGTCGTCGGCAAGGAGTGACGGTGGCACTGAGTTAGAGCCGGAGGATGACATGCCTGGGGTGAGCGCAGTAGCATCCGGTAAGGTCGAGCGCCCGCGGCTGCGAGCGGTGGTGGCGCGCGAGCGGCTGTTCAGCGTCCTTGATCGTTTTCACGACCGGCCCGTCATCTGGGTCGCCGGCCCCGCCGGCGCGGGCAAGACCACACTGCTGGCAAGCTATTTGGAAGCCCAGGGGCAAAAAGAGCTTTGGTACCCCATCGATGGCCGCGACCAGGATCTGGCGAGCTTTTTTTACTTCCTCGGCCAGGCGGCAAGCGCCGGGCGCCGCGGCAACCCTCCGCTACCGCTGCTGACTCCCGAATACCTGCTCGGGCTACCCACCTTTACCCGGCGCTTTTTCGGCGCCCTCTTCGGGCGGCTACCGGCGGGCAGCGTGCTAGTGCTCGATAATTACCAGGAGGTGCCCGCTGAAGGGCCATTTCAGGAGATGATGCGAGTGGCATTGGAGGAAGTGCCGCCGGGTTACCGGGTGATGGTGGCCAGTCGCCATCGGCCCCCAGCCGCATTTGCCAGGCTCCAAGCCAATGGCCTGCTCACGGTGCTCGGCTGGCCCGAGCTGCGACTCACCGAGGCCGAGGCCCAAGCCATCGTGCGCCGACGGGCAGGCACTGCCGTGCCCGCTGCGACGGTCAACACCTGGCTTGCTCGCACCGGCGGCTGGGTAGCGGGCCTGGTGCTATGGCTCGAAGCGGCCAAGACCGCCCCGGCCCTACCCATGGCCATCGAAGCACCCGAGGCGCTGTTCGACTACTTTGCCAGCGAGCTGCTTGCCAAGCTTGAAGCCACTACCCGTGATTTCTTGCTCACCACCGCCTTACTGCCGCAAATCCACCCGACGCTTGCCGCCACGCTTACTGCCAACCCCCAGGCCGAACGGGTGCTCGGCGCTCTGGTGCGGCGCAATGTATTCACCACCCGCCATCTCGGGCGTGAAACCCGCTATCAATACCACCCACTGTTCCGCGCCTATCTGCTGGCCGAGGGACCCAAGCGCTTCGGTGAGGCCCGTTACCGCATGCTCAAGCGCCGCGCTGCCGAGCTGTTGGAGGCCGCCGGCGAGGTGGAGGCGAGTATCGAGTACCGGCTGGCGCTCGGCGACTGGGGGCCACTCACTGTGCTACTTGCCGAGGTCGCCCCTGTGCTTCTCGCCCAAGGCCGAAACCAGACCCTGCTCGGCTGGCTCAACAGTGTCCCAGAACCAGTTCAGGCCAACCACCACT
>JBAPTW010000008.1:0-126687 GCA_049282355.1 Gammaproteobacteria bacterium
CTTCAGCGCCCCTTGTGCTCGATAGAACGTCTGTTCATCGATGATTGTCGGAAAGTAGCCCCGTAGCGACTCACCATCGGGTACCCTTTTGCCGTTGACGAGCATATGGGGTTGTAGCTCACCCATAACGGCACGGTTGGTTAATATTTTTTGGATGTACGAGCCGTACCAACCCGTGCGCTTAGTTGACTGCTCTATTGTGCCATTCCATGCGTTTATCCTTTGCTCGTTAAATCGCTTGATGATGGCGGTCGTCCCGTAGCCTTCGATACACAGTTGGAAGATGGTTCTTATAATCGCCGCGCGCTCTGGAATCGCAACGAACCGGCCATTTTCCTCTCTAAGCCAGGCGGGTGCTCGCCTCGTCAGAATGTGGCCCGCTGTGGCTCTCTGCCGTTTGTTCTCCCATGCCGCAGCGACCCGTTTGGACTTCATCAAGCTCTCATGATGCGCGCGGGATAGCTCGATGATGCTGAAGATGAGATTGCCGATGTCGTTAATTGAGTCGGTGGTGTACTCGCGCCCGTCCGCGAGCGAGACAATACTGACGCCGCTATTGAGGATCTCAATAAAGACACTCAGCGCCTTGGACATCTGGTCCCGGGTCAGCCGATCGAGGCTTTCAATCAGGAGCAACGAACCCCGTTGAACCTTGCCGCTATCGATCGCTTTGAGGAAAGCGCCCAGGCGACCCGAAGCGATGTTGTCACCCTTGAAGGCGGAAACACCGATGTCGCGAAGCTTCAGCTTGTCGTCGAGGATGAGGCCGTGCTGTTCGGCGTAGTTTCGGCTGAGCTCGAGTTGGCGACGAAGGCTATCGCCTTTTAACTGGTCGGGCGTGGAGAACCGAATATAGGAGTATGCAAGTCGCATAATGAGGTGTATCGGCCGTTAAAGTGACCTCTAATGTACCTCAACATGCTGATGTCGGGCAGCCCGGCGGTAATGCTTCAAGTCAAGACTCCACCCCACCCCTTCAGAGACTGATTTATATCTCAGCAGCCCCTAACAAACCCGACCGTTATCAGCTTACACGGTACCAACTGGGTTGTGGTTGGCTTATTCCGCTCTCTTCAACCCATTCTCGGGGATTAAGAGGCCTTCGCGCCCCTTCAGGGAAAATCGATTCTAACCGCTGTTTCGGCCATCATTCCCACGAAGCTTGTCCCGAACATCGGTCCAAGACTGGAATCCATGCGTCGCAAGGCGTTACTTTTCGGAAAATTGCCATCCATAGCTATTAGATTCGGGCTGCTTAGCCGAAATGACGGTGTTATTCATCGGTATCAGAGGGGTCATCGGTTATCCACCAGAACAAATTTGGCCTGGGCGGAGGGTGTGCGCGGGGTTGACTGATTATCAGCGGCAGTGTATCGATACTCGCTGTAGCTAGGCCTGTTGCGCGTAGAAGAATTACGTGCACCTCCTCTCTACACCTGATACAGGCATTGTCTACGGCCTAATCAACGCGGTTATTTTGTTGTTCACCGATCGAAACAGCTACCTTTTCCTCCAACCGCCTCAACGAGTAGACAACCTCCGAAAAACCATGGTCGCAGCTGCACTTCTCAGAGGAACGGGCCGTAAAGCGTTGCCCGCAGCGTCTGAACGCATCGCATCAAATCCGCTCACCCTCGGCGATAGCCTGGAAAACCTCGTCCAGATCATCCCTAACCATCTCCACGCCCTCCCGCACTTCATCGGGGCAGTCGGACTGATTGACGATGTTCTGAATCAGGAGCAGTGTCTTGCGCATGCTCTCCAAGTTTCTGACATGTGGTCTACGCCCGACGGACAAGCAAACCATCCGCATCATCTCGGCTCAGGCCCGCCACGACTGCCGAGCGGCAACACTACGAGCAAGGCTGAGCCATGCGTGACGAGTACGATTTTTCCGACAGCAAACGCGGCGCAATCATCAAGACAGCCAAGGAGCGGATCACCATTCGCCTCGATCCGGACGTCATCCAGTGGTTCCGTGATCGGGTAAGAGGCGGTGGAAATTATCAGACGCTCATCAATGAGGCTCTGCGCGAGCACATCGAGCACCAGGGTGGCTCTGATCTCGAGAGTACCTTGCGGCGCGTGCTGCGAGAAGAACTGGCGAGCTCCGGTTCGTAGGCTTGGTGAAAGCAAACGCTCGGCAAAAACAATCGGTCGTTTTCAGGTCGCAGTACGCGTGGCAACGCCGGTTGAGACGAGCCAGGCTTTACCAAACGGGGTCAGCCAATCCTGCCGATCTTGATTATCACCGTCGGTCGCCGCTCGACAGTCTCCGCAGGAGGTCATGTGAGACAGTCTACCGGCGAGTTCGAGCTCTCGATCACAAGCGCTTAATTCAAGACTTGACCCCGCTCCTGCCGTGCGTTCCAATCCGCTCCCGACGGATTGGTCGAACCCTAAATTTTCTTCCATGTGGGCTCGAATCATTCAACGTACTAGCTGACTCTATGCTTTTGGAGAAGATAAGCTGCTACGATTGATCTGGCGGAGAGGGTGGGATTCGAACCCACGTGGGGCGCAATGCCCCCAACCGATTTCGAGTCGGTGCCGTTGTGGCCGCTTCGGTACCTCTCCTTTGTCTAGCGAATCAAGAATACGACTTACCAAACGATACAACAATACTCCCGTGGTAGCGCCTGTTGTAGACCTCACCCCCGTTAAGGCCCTTTAGGATTGACCTTTTGAGTTTCCTAACGACGCTCCTCGCTGGGCTGCTCCTGACTCTCTCCCCGAGGCCCGACGACACGCTTGCCATGATAACAGCAAACGGCGAGTTGAGAGTCCTCACTCGGCCTAGTCTCACCACGTACTACCAAGGTCCGACCGGTGCAACCGGTTTGGAGTACGATCTTGTTCGTGGCTTTGCGGACAGTCTCCACGTACGGCTGCGCATCGTGACCGCGTCGAGCGCCGACGCCGTGCTAACAGCACTGCAGCGCGGTGACGCCCATTTGGCGGCGGCTGGAATTAAGGCTACCCAAGGGAACAGAAAAAGGGCACGCTTCGCTCCCACCTATCAGACAGTCCAAGAGCAACTGGTTTATCGTCGGGGCAGCGCACCGCCTCGAACTCTGGAAGCTGTTGCCGGTAAGCGGTTCCGGGTGGCGGCGCACACCAGCCATGCCACCACCCTGCTCAGCTTGCATAACGATCATCCGCAGCTGAGCTGGCAGGAAGGCACTGGGATCGCGACCAGTGAGCTCCTGAACGAGGTTTGTCAGCACACCCTCGACTACACCATCGTCGACTCCCATGAAATGGCGGTAAGTCAAAGCTTCTATCCGGAGGTGCAGGTTGCCTTCGATGTCGGCGAGCCGCGTCATTTGGCGTGGGCGTTTCCGCTTCAAACGGACACCAATTTGTATTTGGCGGCTCTTCGTTATCTTAATCGTATCCGCAGCAACGGCCGGCTGGAACAGTTGCTCGAGCGATACTACGGGCATGTCGAGGATTTTGATTACGTCGGCACACGGCGCTTTCTTTCTCATGTTCGCCAACGTCTTCCTCAGTATCTGCAATACTTCCAGGCTGCTGCCGAGCAACACCGCCTGGATTGGCGATTGCTCGCCGCCCTTGGCTATCAGGAATCCCATTGGAACCCAAAGGCAGTTTCTCCCACTGGCGTGCGCGGCATCATGATGCTGACTCGCGACACCGCCGACCAAGTGGGGATCAAGAATCGGCTCAGCGCAAGAGAGAGTATCGACGGCGGCGCTCGCTATTTCGCAACCCTCAAAAGGAGGATCTCCGACAATGTGGCAGAGCCGGACCGCACCTGGTTTGCGCTTGCTGCGTACAATGTCGGACTCGGTCACCTGGAGGATGCCAGGCTGCTAGCGAAGGAAGCCGGCGTGAGCTCCAACCGCTGGCTCGACGTGAAAAAGTTTCTTCCTCTATTAAGCAAGTCAGAGTGGCACGAGAAAACCCGTCACGGCTATGCGCGAGGTACCGAGCCCGTGAACCACGTGCAGAACATACGAAGATACTATGATCTTCTGGTGCGCGAAAACGGGCGCAGCCAAGTGCTCGCCGCTCAGTAGCAGCGCCTTGTCGCGGTATCGCTTTCGGCACCAAACCGGCATTGCGCGGCCGCAAATTTGTGTCAATCATCAATTCGAACGCAGGTTCCCACATCGACGCAATCGAACAGGTCCATGACGTCGACATTTCGCATACGGATACAGCCATGCGATCCAGGGATGCCCATTGGCACGTCGCCCGGACAGCCATGGATGTAGATATAGCGTCGCATGGTGTCCACTTCGCCGAGCCGGTTGCGGCCGACTTCCGCACCGCTTAGCCATAGGATCCGAGTGAGAATCCAGTCTCGACCGGGATGGCGTGCCTGCAGCTCAGGGGTGTAGCGCTCGCCAGTGGGACGGCGCCCGACGAACACGGTATTCACTGGCAATCCCGCGCCAATCTTGGCGTGCACAGTGTGCAGGCCGCGCGGTGTGCACTCGCTGCCGCGTGCTTCTCCGGGCCCGTTACGCGCTGTGGAAACGCGAAACGTCCGCAAACATTCTCCACCCCTCAAGAGCCACAATGTCTGCTCAAGGATGCTAACGGTAACATAAAGGCTTTTCGGCCCCTTAGCAGCGACCATCATTTCCCTCAAATTCTCTCAAGACACTCGCTGTCCGGCACCAATTTCATCTTGCTCCTGGTGATTGCTGATCCATGATTTGTGCACGCCTCTCATCGACAAAAGTGCATCCGAAGTAAAAACTATCGGTGCCTTGACTCGAAAGCCGAAGCCCTGGCCACTGCGTTCGGTGAGATAAATTGTCAAATTGGGATACAATAGTGTATCGGTGTAGCGACATGAAGGAATGATTCTGCTGCCTGTCAGGCTGCCCCGGCATGGGCATTTCATCGGAGATGACGGCGCAGGGGATATTACTGGCTCGTTCATCCCGGCGAGGCTCCCAGGCTGCTATCGGGGGATTATCTCGCCGCTTCGCAAGCAACGGGCGAAACTCGACCTAGGGAGATAAAACCGCCGTAGGCAGCGTTTGACACATGACACCATCGTGCCAACCCACATTACCCGCATATGAATTGGAATGCTCCTACAATGCAACAGGCTGACACAGCATCGTACCCGAATGCCGAGCGCCAGCGCCATGACCTCGTCATCGCGTTGCGTAAGTTTCTTCCAGAAAATGCAGTCCTTTCTGAGGAGGAAGATCTCAGGCCGTATGAGTGCGACGGGCTGTCAGCCTACCGACAGGTGCCATTGGTTGCGGTGCTGCCAGATACGCTGCAGCAAGTGCAGCAGTGCCTTCGCGTCTGCCGGGAGCAGCGGGTCCCTGTTGTCGTACGGGGTGCGGGAACCGGCCTTTCCGGAGGTGCACTGCCGTTGACCGACGGGGTACTGCTAAGCCTGGCGAAGTTCAATCGGATATTGGACGTCGATCCGGTAGCCCGCACCGCACGCGTCGAGCCTGGAGTGCGCAATCTCGCCATCTCGGAGGCCGCGGTCCCCTTTGGGCTCTACTATGCGCCCGATCCCTCATCCCAAATTGCCTGCACGATCGGGGGCAACGTCGCGGAGAATTCCGGCGGGGTGCACTGCTTAAAATACGGGCTCACCGTGCACAATGTCCTGGAAGTAAAAATGATCACGTCCGAGGGCGAAATCCTTACCCTCGGCGGCGGCGCGCTCGATGCGCCGGGTTACGATTTACTCGCGCTGCTCACCGGTTCGGAGGGGCTGCTCGGGGTGATCGTCGAAGTGACCGTGAAACTACTCCCGAAACCCGAGTGTGCACGGGTGCTGTTAGCGGCGTTTCACACGGTAGAGGCGGCAGGGGCGGCAGTCGCGGCGATCATTGCCAACGGCATCATTCCCGGCGGATTGGAAATGATGGATAACGCCGCCATTCGCGCCGCCGAGGACTTTGTCCATGCCGGCTATCCAACAGACGCCGCCGCCATACTGCTGTGCGAGGTGGACGGCAGCGCCGCGGAGGTCGCCGATCAGATCGCGCAGGTAGAGGCGATTCTTTCCGCCTGCGGCGCAACTCAGGTCAGACTTTCGCGTAGCGAAGCAGAGCGCACCCGATTTTGGGCAGGGCGCAAAAACGCCTTTCCTGCGGTCGGGCGGATATCGCCTGATTACTATTGTATGGACGGCACGATTCCTCGCCGGGAGCTGGCAAGAGTGTTATCCCGCACCGCTGAGCTGTCGAAGTCCTATGGACTTGCGGTAGCGAATGTCTTTCACGCCGGCGACGGAAATTTGCATCCCCTCATTCTGTATGACGCCAACCGGCCGGGAGAGCTGGAACGGACAGAAGAGCTTGGTGGCAAGATTTTAGAGCTTTGCGTGGAAGTCGGTGGAACCATCACCGGTGAGCACGGCGTCGGCATCGAAAAGCTCAATCAGATGTGTGTGCAATTTAGTGCGGATGAGCTCAACCAGTTCCATGCGGTTAAGCATGCCTTCGACCCGGGCGGGTTGCTTAATCCCGGGAAAGCCATCCCCACGCTGCACCGCTGTGCCGAGTTCGGCGCGATGCACGTGCATCACGGCCAACTTCCTCATCCCGAGCTGGAGCGGTTTTGAGCCTGGCGAGCTCAAAACATCGCCTAGACGCTCCCTCCCACGGGGCACCGGGCACAGCCTGCGCCATTAGTCTACTCTCGACCCAAGGCATGATCCGCAATGAACGCGCCGACCCGATCCCGACATCTTGATGCTGAACCGCCAAAAAACGAGCGCCAGGCGATAGTGACCCCTGTTGACAACGACGCCAGTGAGCAGCTCATTGAGGCTATCCGGGAAGCGCTCCGAGACCGCAAGGCGCTCGCGATTTACGGCGGTAATAACAAAGCCTTTTACGGCCGTAAAACCGATGGCACGCCGATCTCGACAGCCGGACACACTGGCATCCTGAGCTACGATCCCACCGAGTTGGTGCTGACCGCGCGGGCGGGTACCTCGCTTACGCTCATTGAATCGGTGCTCGCAGAGCACCGCCAAATCATGCCCTTCGAGCCACCCCGCTTCGGTCCCACGGCAACGCTCGGCGGTGCCATTGCCTGCGGCCTCTCTGGCCCACGCCGGCCCTTCGTCGGGGCGGCTCGGGATTTCGTGCTTGGCGTCACTGTCCTGACCGGCCGAGGCCAACGGCTGCGTTTCGGCGGGCAGGTGATGAAAAATGTCGCCGGCTACGATATCGCGCGCCTCATGACCGGTAGCTTAGGAACGCTTGGCGTACTGCTAGACGTCTCTATCAAGGTTCTCCCCGCGCCGCAAACGGAGATCACCCTTGCGCTGGAACGGGATGCCGAGACCGCGATTCAAACCATGAATGCGCTGGCGGCGCGGCCGCTGCCGCTGTCGGCGGCGTGCGCCTACGGGGGTATCCTCTCTATCCGGCTCTCGGGTACGCAAAGTGCTATCACGACAGCCCGGCGCACTATCGGCGGCACCCAAGTGGACGGCTCCTCCCTGTGGCGGGGCATTTGCGAGCACACCCATCCCTTCTTTGCTGGACCCAAACCCCTGTGGCGCCTTTCAGTGCCGTCCGCAACACCTCCCATTGACCTGCCAGGCGCCTTTCTCATCGATTGGGGAGGCGCTCAACGGTGGGTACGCACCGCTGCCACGGCGCCAGTGATTCGCGCGGCAGCCGAGCGGATTGAGGGCCACGCTACTTTTTTTCGCGGGCATGACGGTCGCGGCGAGGTCTTCCATCCCCTAAGTCCCGCCTTACTCAGACTGCATCGGCGCCTTAAGGAAACTTTCGATCCGCAGCGGATCCTTAATCCCGGCCGAATGTACGAGGAACTTTAGAATGCAAACAGCGCTCAGTGATTTCATCCGCGACACTCCCGAGGGTCGAGAAGCGAATGATATCCTGCGCAACTGCGTACACTGTGGTTTTTGTACCGCCACCTGCCCAACTTACCAGCTGCTCGGAGACGAGCTCGATGGCCCACGGGGGCGCATCTATCTCATCAAGCAGGCGCTCGAGGGTCATACTGTCTCGGCCAAGACCCGGCTGCACCTGGATCGCTGCCTCACCTGCCGCTCGTGCGAAACCACCTGCCCTTCTGGGGTACGCTATCATCGCCTGCTCGATATCGGCCGTGCCGTGGTAGAGGAACGCGCCCCAAGACGATGGCGCGAGCGCCTGTTGCGACGTTTGCTGCGCCTGGTGTTGCCCCATTCCGCTCGCTTCGCTGCGCTGCTGTGGCTTGGGAGAACGGTACAGCCGATGCTGCCGGAAGCGCTGCAACGCAAGATACCGCCACGCCAAGACGGCGGTGCCTGGCCGGCAACCGTGCAAAGCCGCACCATGCTGGTGCTCGACGGCTGCGTGCAGCCGGCCATCGCCCCGCAGATCAATGCTGCCAGTGCCCGAGTGCTGAACCGGCTGGGTATTTCATTGCAGCGCGTGTCAGGAGCGGCTTGCTGCGGAGCAGTCAGTTATCACCTTTCAGCTCACGCCGAGGGGCTTGCTCAAATGCGCCGCAATATCGATGTGTGGTGGCCAGCCCTGGAATCGGGAGCGGAAGCGATCGTGATCACCGCAAGCGCCTGTGCGGCCATGGTGAAAGCTTATGGAGAGCTCTTGCAGGAGGATCCCAACTATGCCGAGAAAGCCGCACGGGTCTCTGCGCTCACGCGGGACATTGCCGAAGTCCTTGCCAACGAAGATCTCGAGCCCCTTCGGCAACCGGCCGCCTCACGCCCTCAAGTAGCCTTTCATTCGCCATGTACGCTCCAGCATGCAGAACGCGTGGTGGGCGTGGTGGAGCAGATCTTGCTCCGGCTCGGATTTGCGCTGACCCCGGTCGCGGACAGTCATCTTTGCTGTGGCTCAGCCGGCACTTACTCCATCTTGCAGCGAACGTTATCGGCCCAGCTCCTGAGCAACAAGCTGACTTGTCTGCAAGCGGGTAAGCCGGATGTCATCGCCACGGCCAATATCGGGTGCCTCGCTCATCTGGCAACCGAGGCCAGTGTTCCGGTGTGCCACTGGATTGAGCTCGTTGATCCGCAATCTGCTTAAAAAGCTGTTTTGATAGTGTCGCGTGCGCCGTTGCATCTTGCCGCGATCAACGCGCGATTGTAGTCTTTTCCAAAATTCTTTATAACGATTTTCGGCCAGCCAAGCGAGGAAAATGACAATGCCCAAAACTAGCCGCACGCGCCCCCGCCGCAGCGTCCTTTACATGCCGGGCTCCAACGCCCGCGCCTTAGAAAAAGGCAAGAGCCTGCTCGCCGACGCACTCATTCTGGACCTTGAAGACGCGGTTGCTCCAGACGCCAAAGAAAAAGCCCGTCACCAGGTCTGCGAAGCAGTCAAAGCCGGAGGGTATGGACTCCGGGAGCTCGTTATTCGCGTCAATGGACTGGCAACCCCCTGGGGCTATGGGGATATCGCCGCCGCTGCCACCTCCGGTGCCGACGCCATCTTGCTTCCAAAGGTGGAAAGCGCCGATGCCATTCGACAACTGCAAAACATCATGGAACTCAACGGCGCCCCCGACGAAATGGCTATTTGGGCCATGATGGAAACGCCGCGCAGTATCTTACGTGCGCAAATGATCGCAGAGGCTTCGACGCGGGTCCAGTGTCTGGTCATGGGAACCTCTGATCTCGCCAAAGATCTCGACTGCGCTCATACCAGCGAGCGATTACCGATGATCACCTCCCTCGGCATGTGCCTGCTCGTGGCCCGCTCGGCGGGTATCGCGATACTCGATGGCGTCTATCTGGACCTCAACGATGACGAAGGCTTCGAGTACGCCTGCCGACAAGGCAGAGAGTTCGGTTTTGACGGCAAAACGCTCATCCATCCGAAAACGATTGAGCCTGCAAACCGTGTCTTTACGCCCTCCCCGAAGGATGTGGATTGGTCGCGCAAGATCATCAAGGCCTATCAGACCGCCTTGGCCGAAGGCAAGGGGGTGGCGGTGGTGGACGGCATGCTGGTCGAGAACCTGCACGTCGAAAGCGCCCAGCGTGTGGTCAGCATGGCCGAGGCCATCGCGGCAATGGAGGCCTCGAACCAAGAACGGGAACCGATGACCGATTAGGAAGCTAGCTCAACAAACACCTCACGACGTGCTTAAAACAGCCTTCAGGAATTAACGATCAATCCGCCAGCGTCGCCGTTGCTTTCATCGTTATCTTGCCGTCCGGCCCCTGGGCCTCGAGCTCGATGGTGCCGGACGATGCCGGTATGCCAACGAGGCGATAGGCGGCCAAATCAAAAAGCGGCGCCTGGCCGCGAAAGGAAAAGCTCGCGACCGTCCGCGTCGCGTTATGACGCACCAGCTCCATGAGCTGTATGGCGGTTAAAGGACCGTGCACCACCAGCCCCGGATAGCCCTCTTCAGCGGTCGCGTAGGGCCGATCGTAATGAATGCGGTGGGCGTTAAACGTGAGCGCCGAAAAACGAAATAACAACACCGGGTCAGGGGTAACGATCTTCGTCCAGGCGCTCTCAGGCACACTTGGCCAGTCCGCGGGGCGGGGCGCGGCCACCGCAGCCCCGGGTTCGCGGTAGACGATATCTTGCTGTTCTTCCACGCAGAGGCGATGCTGCTGACTGATTCGATAACGCACGGTAATGAATACGAGGTGACCGCTCTTACCCTGTTTCTCAGTGACATTGAGCACTGTGCCCTCGCGTACAGCGGGCTGACCCATTCGCAGCGGCGAATGGAATTGGGTGCGAGCGCCTGCAAACATTCGTCGCGGCAGCGCCACCGGCGGTAGAAATCCGCCACGGCGCGGATGGCCGTCGGGGCCGAGGCCCGACTGCGCCACCCGGGGCAAGAAATACAGCCAATGCCACAGCGGCGGCAAAGCGTCACCGGTTTGAAACCGGCTTTGCTGATCATCCAGAGTGGCGGCAAGGCCCTGCGCCGGAGTTAATACGATGTCCTCTTCCAAGCGCTCGCTCGAGCCAGTCCAGTCGGCGTAGCGTTGCTGCTTCATTGCCATCAACTCCTCTTACAGCTTACAGCTCCACCGGTCCAGCCACGATCTTGCGATCGCGCAGGCGCCCGATCTCGGCGTCGCTCAAACCCATTACGTCCGCTAACACCTGATCCGTGTGTTCCCCGAGAATGGGCGCTCGGCGCGCCGGCTCGCGCGTTGAAGCAGCAAATTCCAGCGGTGAGCCCGGCACCAAGTATCTGCCAATACCGGGTTGCTCCACTTCAGAAAACATGGGATTCGCGATCGAGCAACGGGGATCTTCCTCAACCATTTGGAGAAAGGTCTGGTAGGGACCCCAACAGACCCCCGTGCTCTCGAACGCTTCTCGAATTTGCGCCAGGGTACGCTCGGCACACCAAGGTGCAAGTACGGCAGAAATGGCATCTCGCGCGCGAAAACGATCGCCCTCCAGGTTCAGATCCACGTCCAGCAACGGCTCGATCATGGCGAAGCGATGGCCAAGCCCCGTTGCTCTACTGAGCTCGTCCCATTGACGCTTGGTGATAGCGGCAATGTAGATCAGACGATGATCTTTGCTCTCGAACTCTCGACCGTAGGCGCCATAGAGGTAGTTGCCAAAGGAGGGGCGGTTCTGGTGGCTGAGCTGCACCTCGCCAATGTAACCGAGATTGCCGACCATCGCCATGGCAATGTCTGAGAGTGCCAGCTTCACGAACTGACCCTCGCCGGTCAGCCGTCGGTAACGCTCAGCAGCGAGTAAGCCAAGCGCCACGTTGATGCCGGCCACAGCATCCCACACAGGAAAGACATGATTAACCGGGTTAACCGGCACATCGCTATGCATCGGGCCGGTGACAAAGGGTATTCCTACGGCACAGTTGACGGTGTAGTCGACGGCCGAGCTGCCGTCTGGGTTTCCAAGCAAATTCACCATGATGAGATCCGAGCGCTGCTTCGCCAGCGCCTCGTAACTCATCCAGCCTCTAGCCGGGAAATTGGTGATGAACAGGCCATTTCCCGGCCCCGGGGCAGTGATGAGATTGACCACCAACTCGCGCCCTTCTGGGCTACGGGTATCGATCGCAATCGAGCGCTTGCCCTTATTCAGCCCGACCCAGTAAAGGCTCTTGCCGTTTTCCGTGAGCGGCCAGCGGCGAGCATCGATTCCGCCGCCGATGGGATCGAAGCGGATCACATCGGCTCCAAGCTGTGCGAGCGTGGTCCCGCCGAGCGGCACCGCCACGAACGCCGATCCCTCCACTACCCGCAGTCCTTTCAGGATCTGATTCATTCAACACCCCCTTGTGTGGCACAGCATCGTCTATATTCTTGTTGATGTCCAACTGCCACACGGGGCAGCAGACGAGACCAGAATTATATCGATCGTGAGACGAAATTATGCTAGCGTCACGTAAATCTATAACGCAACCCACGCGGATGAAAACCTCCCGGCCACCTTTGAGCCGGTAGCGACAGCCAGTGGCTGAACAAGGTGATTGCCTGTCAACGTGACCGGTGGATCCGCGGAGGAATTGGCAAGAACAACGAATGGGGGAGGCGAATGACAGATACTAGGGAGAAACCGAAGGCGCCGGATCAACGCCCAGCGAGCGCCCCTGAAAAACCCGATAAGGAGCAAAAAAAGGAAGCCAGCCCAGAACCACAAAAGGCGCCATCCGCGCTACCCTTGGAAGGGGTTCGCGTCGTCGACGTGGGCACCTTTCTCGCCGGGCCCTACGCGGCGACCATCATGGCTGAATTCGGGGCTGACGTGTACAAGGTCGAGCACCCGCTGGCCGGCGATCCGTTCCGCAAGCTCGGCACCCCCACCAACCGCGCCGATTCGACGCTGGCCTGGCTCAGTGAAGCGCGTAACCGTAAATCTGTCACCATCAACTTGCGTGTTCCCAAAGGCGCGGAGCTATTCCGCAAGCTGGTTGCGAAGTGTGATGTGCTGGTGGAAAATTTCCGCCCCGGTACGCTAGAAAGCTGGGGGGTCGGCTGGGATATGCTGCGCAAGGACAATCCTGGATTGGTGATGCTGCGCGTCACGGGATACGGGCAGACGGGTCCTTACCGTTACCGCCGCGGTTTCGCACACCTTGCCCATGCTTTCGGTGGGCTCGCCTATCTTTCCGGCTTCCCCGGACAAACGCCGGTGGTGCCCGGCCCCAATCCCTTGGGAGACTACATGGTGAGCCTCTACGGGGTCATTGGCGTCATGCTCGCATTACGCTATCGCGAACAAACGGGACAGGGGCAGTACATCGACATCGGCAGCTATGAGGCCGTGTTTCGGCAGCTGGATGAAATCGCCACCGCCTATGGCCTGTATGGCAAGATCCGTGAGCGGGAAGGGTCCGGCACCGTTATCGCCTGCCCCCACGGCCATTTCCGCACCAAAGACAACAAATGGGTAGCGATCGCCTGCACCAATGACAAAATGTTCGCCCGCCTCGCCGAAGATGCGATGAAGCGCCCCGAGCTCGCCGCCGAGGGAACCTACGGACGCAAGGAAAAGCGGCTTGCCGCCCGGGAGGCGGTGGATGGCATCGTTACGGAGTGGGTGGGGTCGCTGACCCGGGACGAGGTTATGGCGAAGTGTTTGGAGGCACAAGTGCCGATCGGACCGTTGAACAGTGTGGCCGATATCTTCGCCGATCCCCACTACAAAGCGCGCGGCAACCTGGTCACCGTGAACGATCCGGATGTGGGTGAAATCGTCGTGCCGGGCGTTTTCCCCACTCTATCGGCAACCCCCGGACGGGTTACCAACCTCGGACCACCACTGGGAAACGCCACAGACCAAGTGCTCGGCGAACTGCTGCAGCTTTCTGCAACGGAACTCTCGCAGCTGCGCAAAAATCGCATCATCTAGCGGGGTTTCGGCCATCGCGCTGATCCAAACAGCGGCTCGCCGGGGCAAAACTCGACATAAGCATGACCTGACTGCATAAAAGGGAGGATCGATGCCACAAGAGGCCAACAAAGAACTGCAACCGAAGCGCCCGCTAACGGGGGTTCGCGTCATTGATGTGGCAACCTTCATCGCCGCGCCCTACGCCGCCGGTATTCTCAGTGAGTTCGGGGCAGAAGTCATTAAGGTCGAACACCCCATCGGTGGCGATCCCTGCCGTAATTTTGGTACCGGGACCCCTCGCGGTGATACCCTTGCCTGGCTGAGCGAGGCACGCAACAAGAAATCTGTCACGGTGGATCTTCGCTCGCCAGAGGGCGCCGATATTTTCAAGCGTCTCGTCGCCGAATCCGACATTCTGTGCGAGAACTTCCGTCCCGGTACACTGGAAAAGTGGGGACTCGGCTGGAAAGTCCTGCATGAGGTCAATCCAGGCTTGGTGATGCTTCGCATCTCCGGCTACGGCCAAAACGGGCCCTATCGCGACCGGCCAGGCTTTGCGCGCATTGCCCATGCCGTCGGAGGACTCGCTTACCTTGCCGGAATGCCCCGAGAAACGCCGGTAACGCCGGGGTCGACGACGCTCGCCGATTACTTAACAGGACTCTACGGCGCCATTGGTATCCTCATGGCGCTTCGCCATAAGGAGAAGACCGGCGAGGGCCAGTACATCGACGCGGCCCTTTATGAATCGGTCTTTCGACTGTCCGATGAGATGGTGCCGGCTTACGCCAAGTACGGGACGGTGCGCGAACGCACCGGGGCACACAACCCCATCGCCTGTCCGCTCGGCAACTTCCGCACTAAAGACGACAAATGGGTCGCCTTTGCCTGCACCACTGATAAGCTGTTTGCCGCCCTCGCGGAGGCAATGGAACGCCCCGAGCTGGCCTCTCACGCCCTGTACGGCGAACATGGGAAACGGCTGGAAGCGCGCCATGAGGTCAACGAGGTGGTCAGTAACTGGTGCGGGGCGCTTACCCGCGATGAGATTCGGGAGCGCTGCAATGCAACCGGTGCTCCCTATGCACCGCTTGCTAACATCGCCGACATCTTCTGTAACCGGCAGTTTCATGCCCGCCGAAATCTCATCGCTCTCGATGATGAGGATCTCGGAGAGACGGTTGTCGTGCCATCTGTCCTGCCGCGGCTCTCAGAAACCCCTGGGGAGATTAAATGGCTTGGCCCCCGGCTTGGTCAGCACACCGATGAAGTGCTGCAAGAGCTACTAGGGCTCTCAAAAGAGGACGTCAAGCACCTGCACGAGAAGAAAGTGATTTAGCGCACGTCGACGACGCTCGAAGAGAGTGCTGACAGGTCAGACGACGCGCCCACGGCTCAGAGCGACGAGGAAGAACTGTGGAGCGCGGGCGGCGCGGCCAAGGGGTATGAACCGGCGCCGCGCTTGGCCCATGCCCCACCTTGGCCGGCATTTGCCCCGAAGGTGGCGGGGGAAAGAGCCACCTCAGTGTTGAATAGCGCGGCTAACGGCGTATCAACGGCGAGTCGCCTTGTCTTTGTTCAACCTAACCGCAGATTTTTTCGCCATCTCTTGCTGCTTTTGGCGGCTGGTTTCATTCTGATCTTTTGGTTTGGGAACCGTGGCTTGAATGAGCCAGACGAAGGGCGTTACGCGCAAATTGCCCTTGAATTCCTAGAACCTCAAGCGGATTGGTGGGATCCGCGAATGTCGGATTTTGGCCATTACGACAAACCACCGCTCATCTACTGGCTCACCGCGCTGTCGTTTCAGTGGTTCGGGCTCAATGAATGGGCGGCGCGGGCCCCGTCGATGCTGGGTGCTTTTCTCGCCTTGGCCGGTCTAGGGTGGGCCGCTTTCCGATTGCGGGATTTCGAAACCGCCAAATGGTCGGTGCTCGTCTGCGCGACACTGGGTCAATTTTGGCTCTTGGCGCGGTTCTTGACTCCAGACATGCTATTGACCGGATGGTGCACGCTAGCCATCGGAGCGTGGGCGGAGTGTCGCCACCGAAATGGTGCTTGGGGCTTCTGGCTTCTCTCATTGGTTTTTTGGACGCTGGCGTTTTGGACCAAAGCAACGGCAGCCCTTGTGCCACTGTTTGGATTGGTCACCGGCGTTTGGATTTTAGATGACGTAGCCGGGAAGAAAGCCCTACGTCTTGGCATCCTGCTTCCTAGTATGTTGGTGCTTGGATCTCCCTGGTACCTACGGATGCTTCTCGAACATCCGGACCTTGTTAGCTTCTTTTTCCGACGGGAATTGGTGGGTCGGGTCATGGGGCACGTCGATGGACGACACGGCCCTATCTATTATTACCTCGCTCTAAGTCTGGTGGCTTGGTTGCCGTGGTGGCCGGTGGCGCTTTATTGGGCGGTACGCCGACAGCCGTCAATGCAACGGTGGATGGGAAATTGGTGGCAGACGGCCCGGGCCGCTGGCTGGGAAGGCTGGATTGTCATCGTGGGGCTGGTGGTGTTTTCTGCGATCTCTTCCAAGCTACCCACCTACACCCTTCCTCTCGCTCCCTGGATGTCCGTATTGCTGGCCCGCTCGCTTCTTGAATCCCGCGCTCAACTGCCACCCAAAACGTTTCGAAGAACCCTCATCGCAACAGGGGGCCTATTTTTTTCGGGGCTTCTGGCCGTCACGCTGCTCATTCCCCATTATGAATCCCGACTCGGCGTAAACTCGAGCTTACGGTCGATAGCAAAACAGCTAATTGAGCGCGGCGCTCAGCTCGTTTACTTGGACCGTTACTGGCACGGAATGGAGTTCTATTTTGGCGAGCACGTGCGTTATGTCGTGCTCCATGAGCCGCGCGAAAGCAAAGACGATCGGGGATTTGATGACATCATCAACGACACCCACTTTTGCCGCCCGGAGCAATGGCGCCAAACACTGGATAACGATTCGCGAGCCGGAATCTGGGTGGTCCGTTTTCAGCGAGCAGCGGATTCGCCCTTCGATTCGCTCATTCGCTCTAGTCAAGTCATGGAAAAAGAGACGGTAGGGGATTTTCTGCTAGCACGAATTCGCTAGGGGAGGACGTTTCGTTGCGGCGGCCGCCCTGCTCGAGAAAGCAAGCCGTAGAGCACAGGCATCACCATCAGTACCAGCGGCATCTGCACCAGCAGGCCGGAGATGATCGCCACCGCCAAAGGCTGTTGCATCTGGGCTCCCTGACCCAGCGCCAATGCCAGTGGCATGAGCGCTAACATCGCCGCCAGGGTGGTCATGCTGATGGGACGCAGGCGGTTGACACCGGCCTGAATTAGGGCATCGCGCTGGTCCATGCCCGCGCGCAGCAACTCGTGATATTCCGAGAAAAAAAAGACAGATACCTCGGTGACAATGCCCACGATCATGGTCATGCCCATCATGGCGGTGATGTTCAGCTCGAGGCCGGCCAGCCACAGCCCCGTAAAGATGGCCGCCAAGGCGAGCAGGGGCGAGATCAAAACCGCAATCGCTGCAGCGAACTCCTCATAGAGAAACAGTAACAGCAAAAACACCAGCGCTAGCGCGGCGGCGAACACCGCGGTGAGGCCTCGGAAAGCGATTTGCTGCTGCTTATAGAGGCCACCCAGCTCATAGTACATGTCCGCCGGCATCATGCCGGCCCTCAACAAAGTCTTTTCCACGTCCCGGATGGTCGAGCCCAGGTCGCGGCCGCTGATGCGACCGGTCACCGCCACCATGGGTTTGAGATTGTCGCGGGTGATCTGGGGCTGACCCGCTTCGATGCCCAGGTGCGCGACGCGACGCAGCGGAAACCGGTGCCCATCCGTTGCGCGCAGCCAGATCTTGTTGAAGGCGTCGATTCTGTCCCGATCACTCGGAGGCACCCAGACACGCACCCCGACAAGCTTGATGTTTTCCTGAATCTGCGTGGTCACGAGCCCCGTGAACCACGCGTTGAGCTGTTGGGTGACGAGATCGGGATCGATGCTTTCCAGGGCGGCCTTGTCTCGGTCCACGATGACGTTGACGGCATCACCAGCCAGCACGATGCCGTCGCGGACATCGACGACGCCGGGGATCCCGCCCACGGCATTGGCAACGCGGTGGGCCGTGGCCAGCAACTCGGCCGGCCTATCCCCATAGAGCTTGATCTCGATTGGCTGAGGCACGGCGGTGAGGTCACCGATGAGGTCTTCCATCAACAGGGCCATTTCCACCTCGAGTCCGGGCACCTGGGACTCGATCTGCCGGCGGACATCGTCCATGACCGTGTCGATGGCGGGGCGGGGAAAGCGTTTGAGGCGGACAAAGAAATCCCCTTCGTTAGCCTCTGTGATCCCGCCGCCGAGTGCCGCGCCGGTCCGCCGTGAGTAGGCTTGCACGGCAGGGTTTTGCTGCAGAATCTCCTCCACCTGTCTCAGCAGGCGGTCCGTCTCTGTCAGCGACGTACCGGCGGGCGCGCGATAATCGATAATGAAGCCGCCCTCGTCCATGTGGGGCATGAATCCAGAGCCAACCTGCCGGTAAGCAAGGGATCCCAGCAGAATCAGGGGAACGATGCCGATGACGAGCAGCCAGGGGGTGTCCAGCAGAGCCCGCATGTGGGCCTGGTAGCGCCGTTGCAGCCACCGGAACGCCGATCCGCTGTCTTCCCTCTCGGCATCCCGGGGATGCAGCAGGTGCTCGGCCAAGAGCGGGATGGCCAGCCAGGCCAGCAGGAAGGAAATGAACAGGCTGGCGGCCATTGTCAGCGACAGCGCCTTGAAGAAGGCGCCGGTCACCCCGCTTAGCAACGCCAGCGGTGCAAAGATAATGATGGTGGCGGCGGACGATCCGGCCAGGGGCGCGGTAAACTCGATGGCTGCCTGGCGAATACTCAGGCCGATCGCCTGCTTGCGTTCCCGTAAGCGGCGGATGATGTGCTCCAGCATGACAATAGCGTCGTCCATGAGCAGACCGACGGCGGCCGCCATTCCACCCAGCGTCATGATGTTGAAGCTCATGTGCAGCACATCCAGCAACAGGATGGTACTGGCCAGCACCGACGGCACGACCAGGATCGCGATGAGGGTGATTTTCAGGCTGCGCAGAAAGGCCATCAGCACGACGGCCGCCAATGCCACACCGATGGCAATGGCGTCGCGAACACTCCCGGCCGATTCGGTAATCAGCTGACTCTGGTCATACTAGTTGGCGATACGGACATCGGCTGGAATCTGGTCCCCATAGTCGCGCAGGCGCTGTTCGACATCCCGGACGATGTGGACGGTATTGCCTCCTGGCTGCTGATAGATCTGCACCAGCACCGCGTCGGTTCCATCGGCGGTGACCTTGAGCCACTGCGGCGCCGACGCGGAATCGATGCGGGCGATATCTTCCAGGCGCACCAGGCCGTTGGTTCCGCTACGCAGCACGGTGTCCTCTATGCTGGCGAGGGAATGCAGACGGGTGTCGGAGAGGATGAGGTAAAGCTTATAGTGGTCCTCAAGGCGGCCGACGGCCTGCAGCACATTACTGGCCGACAGGGCCTGGGCCACATCGCTGAGCGTCAGACCATAGGCACTGAGCTTGTCCGGATCGATCGCCACGCGATACTCGGCCTGTTCGCCGCCCATCACCGCCACCCTGGCCACGCCGTCAATGGACGATAGCAGGGGAATCAGCTGATACTGCGCGAGGTCGCGAAGCTGGATCAGCGACTTCGTATCCGAGGTCAGGCTGTACGCGGCCACCGGAAACAGGGTGAAATCCATGCGCCGGATGCTGAACTGGGTACCGGTCGGTAGGTTGGGCAGCGCCTGGTTGATCGCGGATTCCACCTGCAGCATGGTGACGACCATGTCCTCGCCCCAGTCGAAATTGATGGACAACTCGGCGCTTCCGCGGCTCGTGGTGGAGCGTATGCCAACCACCCCCGGCACCGAACGCACCGCCTGTTCCACAGGACGGGTGATAGCGATGACCATCTGATCGGCCGGCCGGTCGCCGGCGTCCAGGGAGACGACGACGCGCGGGAAGTCGACATGGGGAAACAAGGCGACCGGTAACGTGAGCGCCGCACTGATGCCCGCCAGCGCCAGTATGGCGACTAAAAAGAGAATGGAGCGGCGATGGGCCGCCGCCCAGTGCGCAATATCCATCTACCGGGCCTCTCGGACTGTCATCCCGTCGCGCAGCTCGTAGTTGCCGGTGCTCACCACCGATTCACCGAGCTTCAGTCCTTGGGTGATTTCGATCCAGGTGTCACCCTCAATCCCGATCGCCACGGCGACGCGTCGGGCATTACCATCGACGACCCGGAATACAAAGTGGCCGCGCTCATCCTGCAAGACAGCGCTGCGCGGCACCGTGAGCCCCCTGTGTTCGCTGAGCTCGAGATCGGCGATCAGGGCACTCCCGAGCACCAGATGATGGGCCTTTGCGGCGGGGATCGGGGCAAGCACATCCACCAGGCGGGTTCCGGGGTCGATCATGGCGAAAACCTCGCTGATGCGGCTCTGCGCCTGGTAACCGGGAACGAACACGGAGCGCAGCGTCACCGGGGTTCCGGGCCCCAGCGCGCCCACGTCTTCCGGCTCCACGCCCAGTACCGCAATCAAGCGGTCTCGGCTCGCGATGGCCAGTGCCGCGGCGTCCGCCGCCACACGGTCACCCTGCTTGACGTTAAGCGCGGTAATGATGCCCGCGGTCGGGGCGTACAGGGTCTCGACCGCTTTACCCGTACCTTGCGCCTCGAGGGCCTGCAATGTGCTGCGAGCATCGGCGAGCGCCTTACGGGCGCCATCGACCTGCGCCCTCGTGGTCAATTGTTCGCGCAATAACTGCTCCTGGCGTTGCAGCTCGCTCTGCGCATAATCCACGGCGCTGCGCCCCTGGAGGTATTGCGTGCGCGCCGCCGGCGCTGTAGTCATCGCGAGCAGGGTATCGCCCCGCTTCACGCGCTGACCGAGTCGGGCCGCCACCGCGGTGATCAGGCCCGCATGGGATAACGACACGGTCAGGGTCGCATCCGGGTCGGCTTGTACCTGGCCATACACGGTGAGGGTTTCTCGGATCGGCCGTTGCACCACTGGGGATGACCGGATCGCTACCGAGGCGGTCTCCGCCAACGCACCGAGAGAGGAGAACGCCAGGAGCACCGCAAAGGCACTGCGCACCATCTTAATCATCACTCCTCCCGGCGGGATCGTTCTCGACATCTGGCCTTGCTGGCATCGGTGTCAAGGCGGGGATCGCCAGCAAGGTCCGCAGGGCGATATCGTTCTCCCACTGCGACTGCATCTGGCGCGTTTGTTCCAGCCGTTTGTTGATCCAGGTAGTTTCCATGTTGAGGAAGGTCAGCGCGTCGATGTCGCGTCGCCCATAGGCCACACTTGCCTTGTCCACCAGCTGATGTAAGGTCGGCAGATATTCATCCAAGCGCGTCTGCTGAGCGGCAATGATTCCCTGTAATTGGTAGAGCTTGCACACATCGACCTCGGCTTGATCCAGTCGCGCCTGGTATTCTCCGCGCAACTGTTCGCGGGTTGCACGCTCAATGGCAATAGCACCGCGATTGCCCGAGAACAGGGGCAGATTCACGCCGATATTAAAGCCGCTGGTCTGCACGTTGCCGGTATCCCGGGCGCGGGTGACGCCGATGCTCAAGGACGGAAATTGCGACAAAATGGCGGCGCGCACCTTCGCCTCCTGGCTCTCGTAGCCGGCCTGCAAGGCCAGCAGATCGGGGCGCCGTTTCGGGAGAGTGTTCAGGAGCCCGGACAATTCCTCCGAGGTGATGGCAGGCGGAGCCGGGGGGAGGCAAATCGCCAGCGGTGCCGCGGGGGCCAACCCTAGTACCAGCCGCAGAGCATGACCGGTATCGTTATGGGTCTGCTCGAGCTGGTTCATCTGACTGAGGGTATCGAGTAGAGCCGTCAGATCGGTGCCTACGACGTCCACTGTCAGATCGCCCTGTTGCAGGGCTTGATCGGAGCGACGGTAGCGCTCTTGGTACAGCGCACTCATCCGGCGCAGCAGCGCCAGCTGGCGGCGTTCACTCACCCAGCGAACGGCCAGGAAGCGCGCCTGCTGACTCACCTGCCACTCCTGCCACAGGAGCTCCAGGTTGACCTGACGCTGTCCCTGCCGAGCGCTGGCGACCCGTGCGCCACGGTTGATTAGGGGGATCAGATCGTACCCCAAACCGATCCCATAGGCATTGACCAGTCCGGCGGTGGCGCCGGTGGGCACGTCCAGGTTGGCGGTCAGTTGGGGATCGGGGAAGAGACCGGCCGCATAGAGCTGGGCGCGGGCCACCCCCAAGCGGGTGCGCTGTGCCTTCAAATCCGGGTTGTTCCAGATCGCCAGCTCCGCCACTTCATCGAGGCTCAAAGCCTCCGCGGTCTGACGAGCCGGCTTTGCAGCGGCCACCTCCAGCCGATCGACGGACGAGCCCAGACTGACGCTCGAGGGCAGCAGCTTCGGCGCGTAGCTGGCGCATCCGCCCAGAATCAGCGCCGCGCCCACCACCGTGAACGTGCGGTAGACACGTAAGCGTGGCTTATCGAGAGTCAGCTGCTGAAACTTGCCGTAGTGACACAATTTTGCGTCTACGGCGTCGCGTGCTGGACGCCTTGCATGAAGCTGCTCGCCAGCATCAAACGCATCATTTTGGACCACACCGGATCATCGCTAGGCGGGCGAGCCAGACTCCAACGCTTACGCCAACTGCATCAACGGCCACATCACGTGTCTCGTAGCCATGAGAATGGCCCACTATTTCGATTGCCTCATGCACTAAGGCGAATGCAATGATGGCCAGCAGCACGATCAAACCGGGAATTCGCGGAAGTCCACACGTCCAGGCAGCGGCAAGGACTGCGAACGTGGCAAGGTGCACCAGCCAATGCGATTGATTGGAAAAAACCTGCCCCGCCGAGGGAATAACCCCGGTCAAGATAACAACGATGGTCATTCCAAAAGCGGATACGAAACAGGCACGCTGCAGACCGCGGGTCAATTTTCGGTAATGAATGAGCATCAATTAAGACGCAAATCAGCCGGCCTCACGAATGTTGGCGGCGTACTTGCTCGAGACGATGGTCGCCCCCGTATACAAGGGAGTCCATGAGAATTTCGACCCGCCGCGCAACGCAGCTCAGGCAAGCCAAGCGCGGCAGTTTTTAAAACAATTCCTTAACGAGATTGCCTGGTCGCAATGCTCTCCGATTTCTTGACCATCACCTGGGCCTGCTTGATGGATGCGATATCGATGAGCCGCCCATCGAGGGCAACTGCACCGCGTCCCTCTTTTTCCGCTTGCTCCATCGCCTCCAAAATGCGTCTGGCTTGAGTTATCTCGGCCTCGCTCGGGCTGAAAAGGCCGTTGGCAAGCTCCACCTGGCTGGGATGGATAGCCCACTTACCTTCGCATCCCAAAACCGCCGCGCGCATGGCTTGCGCTCTGAATCCGTCCGCATCAGAGAAATTACCGAATGGACCATCAAGGGGACGCAGTCCATTGGCGCGCGCTGCCACCACCAGGCGGCTGATAGCATAATGCCACATGTCGCCCCAGTGCCGCTGGCGGCCTCCAGCCTCATCGGGATCGGTCAACACATGATACTCAGGATGAGGGCCGCCAATACCCGTAGTGCGAGCCCGTGTCGAGGCCGCGTAATCGGCAACCCCAAAATGTAAGGATTCGTTACGCGAGCTCGCGCGCGCAATCGGGTGGATATTTTGCATCCCCAGCGCCGTCTCAATGATGAGCTCAAAGCCAATGCGCTTGCCATAACCCCTCGCCTGCTCGATCTGGCTCACCAGCATGTCTACTGCGTAGACATCGGCCGCGGTGCCAACCTTCGGGATCATGATGAGGTCCAGCTTGTCACCCGCCTGCTCCAGCACATCCACCACATCGCGATACATATAGGGCGTATCAAGACCATTGATACGTACCGACAGGGTACGTCCTCCCCACTCAAGATCATTGAGCGCGGCAATCACATTCTTGCGTGCCTGCTCCTTATCCGGGGGCGCCACGGCATCTTCTAGATCGAGGAAAATCACATCCGCCGAGCTCTGCGTGGCCTTCTCCAAAAACTTCATATTGGAGCCCGGCACGGCAAGTTCCGAACGATTTAAACGAGGGGTACACTGCTCAACTATCGTAAAACTCATCAATCACTCCTTTGCCAGCACCTCAGAGACCATAAGCAGCGGCAAACTCGGGGTCCTTCTTTGACACCAGTTTTGCGAGATCCACAATGACTTTGGCCTGCTTCCAGGTGGCATCGTCTTGCATCTTGCCATCGATCATCGCCGCACCGGTGCCATCGGGCATCGCCTCGAGAATCCGTTTGGCAAAACGCACCTCGGCAACATCAGGGCTAAACACGCGTTTGGCAATCTCGATCTGCCGAGGGTGCAGCGACCAGGCACCGACACATCCCTGCAGAAAGGCATTGCGAAACTGCGCCTCACAGGCTTGGTCGTCAGAGAAGTCGCCGAAGGGACCGTAGAACGCACCAATACCGCTGGAGACGCAAGCATCAACCATGCGTGCCACCGTGTAATGCCACAGATCTTGCTGAAAAAACGCCCTCTTTTCTTCGCCCTCCCCCGCATCGGCGAGAACGCCATAGAAAGGATGGCCGCCACCAACCCGGGTTGTCTTCATGCCGCGTGAAGCGGCCAAGTCGGCCGGCCCGAGACTCATTCCATGCATTCGCGGACTTGCTGCGGCGATGGTTTCAACGTTCTTAACGCCTTGGGCAGTTTCTAAAATAGCATGGATGAGTATCGGCTTAGTGACGCTATGCTTTGCTTCCAACTGTGCCAGCAGCTGGTCAAGGTAATGGATGTCCCACGGCCCTTCCACCTTGGGCAGCATCATGACATCGAGCTTGTTCCCCACTGTACTGACGATCTCCAGGATGTCGTCTAATACCCATGGGCTATTGAGCGCATTGATGCGCACCCACAAACCAGTTTCCGGTGAGTCGAACCGTTGGGCTACCTCGATAAAGCCTGCCCGGGCAGCCTCTTTGGCGTCGGCCGGTATCGCATCTTCGAGATTACCTAACAACACGTCGACCGTCTTGACGAGATCCGGCACTTTGCTGCGCATCTTCTCGTTGTGCGGCGGAAAGAAATGGATCATGCGTTCGGGACGCGCGGGCAGCTCCCGGATAGGTGTTGGTGCCCCAATGGCAAGCGGTTTATAAAAATTCGACGGTAGTTTCATGGGTACTCCGCCAATTGTTGTGGTTTATCTGGAGTGACGCCGGCGCTCAGACACGCGTTCTCACCCACAGGCGAGACCACACTTAAGCAAGCGCGGGTCGGCTCGCAGTATGCGAGTCTAGCGAATCGATTGCAACCGGCTGAGCGTGCCCGTGCGACTATCCTTGCATACGCGCCGGGACCACAATACACTTTGGTGCTGCTGAATACCGCAGCGGAGGGCTTAGCGAAAAGCCATGACCAACAAGAACGACTTAGGTAACTTCTTCGAAGATTTCTCCCTCGGGCAGGAGATCATTCACGCCACTCCGCGTACCGTCACCAAAGGTGATGTGTCGATGTACACGGCCCTTTACGGCGTGAGATTCCCGGTGCAGTCTTCCGATGCGTTCGCCCGCGAGGTTGGATTTCGACAGGCACCCGTGGACGATTTACTCACCTTTCATGTTGTTTTTGGTAAGACCGTAGCGGATGTTTCACTCAATGCCATCGCCAACCTGGGATACGCGAGGGGGCGCTTCTGGGCACCCGTCTACCCTGGCGACACATTAAGCACGACCTCGACTGTCGTTGGGCTAAAGGAGAACTCAGACCGTAAAACCGGTGTGGTGTATGTGCGCTCCGTCGGCGTGAACGAGCGCGGTGAGATGGTCCTCGATTACGTGCGTTGGGTCATGGTGCGCAAACGCGATCCGGCCAATCTCGCACCGCAGCCCGTGGTGCCGGAACTGCCGGGGCCGATAGGTGCAGATGCATTGGTGGTGCCAGACGGAATCGATATGCGGCGCTATGACACGTCGCTTGCCGGCAGCCGACACCTCTGGGACGACTATGAGCCGGGGGAGAAAATTGATCACCGGGACGCCATGACCATCGAGGAAGCGGAGCACATGATGGCCACGCGCCTTTACCAAAATACCGCCCGGGTGCATTTCAATCAGCACGTGGAAAAAAACGGCCGCTTCGGTCGCCGCATCGTCTACGGGGGGCATATCATCAGCTTGGCGCGCGCGCTCTCATTCAACGGCCTTGCCAACGCGTTTAAGGTAGCCGCCATCAACGGCGGTCGCCACGTCGCCCCGGCCTTTGCCGGAGATACCATTTACTGTTGGACAGAGGTGCTGGAAAAATCCGAGCTGCCCAATCGCGCCGACTTAGGAGCACTGCGTCTGCGCACTATCGCGAGCAAGGATCAGGCATGCGCCGACTTTCCCTCCAAGGGCGATGATGGGAAATACCACCCGGCGGTCGTTTTGGATTTTGACTATACGGTCTTGATGCCGCGGCGCACGTAGCGTTTGGTCGACATCGGTAAAGCGGACAGCGCCGCTTAAAGCTGGAGAATCAGCCAAAAGCGAAGAAATTTCGGCGCCTAGGGCTGACCCGCGGGCTCAGTGTCCAATTTCGAGGCGACCCGCCGATCCTCGCTACCGTTGTAGGCCGGACAGAGTTCGGCGATCAATTTATCCTCCAGCTCAGCGCGCAGCGCTAGTTCCTCACCCAGCTCCGAGAGAAGTTGCGTCAGCTCGCCCGAAGAACTGGGGTTCATATGGGCAGCGTATCTGTCACTGAAATCCACCGCCTTTTGTGTTGTTTGGGCTATTCGCGGATAAAGCTTCTCGGCGAGTCGCACGACGCCGCGCCGGCGCTCACGCCCTTCGATGATCCGCTGATAGAGCCCAAAATGCCCTTCCGCCACATAATCAGTCAGCACTTGACAGAAGCGATGCATTGTCTTTGCGTCACGTGTCTTGCCGCGGTAGGGTGGCAGCCCTGCAACCCGGCAAAAAAGTACCAGCATTTCGCGCCGCTGTGCCATGAGAGTGGCAATGGTTTGAAGCGTACGGTTTCTTCTTTCCATAGGCTGCGCTAGCGCGGGGGTCATGTCCATAGAATGCTTCGCTCGTCGTTTAAGTCCAGTTTCTCGCCAGATGCAAGGTGCTCTCGACAGTGGCGAATCACGTCGAAAGAGCCTTTTCCATACGCCGGCTGTCATCCAGTTCGCCCCGGCAACAAGGACCATGGGCAGAGGTTCTGGAGCCGGATGAGAAACACTGCCCCTTGCTATCTAGCTGCCAAGCCAGGCAGCGGCCCCTACGAAGCCTGTAGCGCTGACTCCCTTTCCCAAGCCGTGAAGGCCGGTATACCTTACACGATACGCTAGCTACAGTCATGCCTGGGACCCGCAAGGGAATCGTCTGCCAGATTTTGCCGCGCTGATTGTCTCGGCCAGATAACGTCTCTTGGCCGTTTTACGATCGGCCATCTCTAAAATCTCTAGCAAAATCCGTTCTGACTTGTCTGATGCCGCACAATAAAGGACCCGCTTGTTGTATCCACGTTTATCAGCCGATCCCGGAGAGGTCACACCGATCGCCTCAAGCCAGCAAGGGCATTTGCATGACACCGCTATCTGCCTCAGTGGTGAGCGATGTGCGACGCTGACATACACCTGCGCTACGAGACTATGAGCCCGTAGCAATGGCGCTGCGGGTATCCTCTGAAAAAGCCCCCAGAGCGAATTCGGCGGATTATTGACGATGCCCTCACCGTACGCATACGGTGCCACCAATCACTGCTTCACGTCATTCGCGCTTTGCCAACACCCTGAGCAACATTGGCTGCCACTACCGCCGACAACAGCGGCAATATCAGACAATCCTTAAGATCCTCCCCGCAGATACCCATCGACCAACACAGGAATCCATGCGAGGCGGGAGCTGCCAACTAAACTTAAACAGGATCATCCTGCGACTGCCCGACAGGGAGTTATAAAAAGCTCGGCAGCTGTTTAACTCAAGAATTTTTAGAAGCATTCATTGTCGCCAATCTTTACACTGGCTCTACCAGGGATACGCGTCAACTCCAAAATATCGCTGATTTATCTACTTTTTTTATGCTTGGTGCAAGTCTTGCGCTGGCACGACTCGATCAGTCTTCGTGCACATCCATGCCGTGAGCCCGTGAGCCTTAACAGCGAGAAGATTGCTACTAAAGTAACTGAACGATCGATAGGAGGTCGCTATGCCACCCACACTCGAACGTGCGCCCACCCAGCGCTGCAACTTATTAGAGCGGCGGCGTGGGCCGCCTCGGCGCCAAAGCTGTCCCTTGTTTGCCGATTGGCGCTTTCTACTGCGGGGGCGACGAAGGATGCTGCGACGGTCGAGCGATCAGCGAGGAGTGTGCCTCGATTGGCATCCCGCGAGCCTGTGGGTAGTGGCACTGGGTATCTTGGTGCTGAGCGCTCTGGATGCGGCACTCACGCTTACTCTGATGCAACACGGAGCGAGCGAGGCTAATCCTCTTTTGCGTCCCCTGATAGAGCACGATAGGCACGAGTTCATCAACTTGAAGCTGCTGCTAACGGCAGTACCCTTGGTATTGCTCGTGGCTCACTCGAGGTTTGTGATCTACAGGTATATTAGGGTCGAGCGAATTATACACGGCCTTCTTCTAGTTTATCTCGTCGTCATCGCATACGAGCTGCTCTTGCTCAATTTTCTGACTGCAAAATAGGCATTGGAGATCTGAAAGCAAATACCCCGGAACGGATCGCTAATCGAACACTATCCAAGGATGCCAAGAGGCGCTATTCTGAGAGCCCTTTCTAAGCGCAACCGCATCATAATTACCCCGAATTACCCGGTGCGAAATAATGACTATAGAAACCATAAGTACCACACCCTTTGACGACCAAGAGCCTGGAACGTCAGGGTTGCGAAAAAAGGTGGCAGTATTCAAGCGAAATCACTACCTAGAGAATTTCGTCCAATCCATCTTTGACACGTTGGGAGACTGTCGCGACAAAACGCTTGTGCTCGGCGGTGATGGCCGTTACTTCAACCGACAGGCCATTCAGATCATAGTGAAGATGGCTGCTGCGCACGGCTTCGCCACCGTGCTCTTGGGACAAGGCGGTCTGCTCTCAACCCCCGCTGCGTCGTGCATCATCCGACGGTATCACGCCTATGGCGGAATCATCCTCTCAGCGAGCCATAATCCTGGAGGCCCAGAGGAGGATTTCGGCCTCAAGTACAACGCCAGCAATGGCGGCCCCGCTCCAGAACAATTGACCGAAGCCTTTTATGTGCGCAGCCGCAATCTCACTCAATATCGTATTGCCCAGGCAGATGACATTGACCTGGACACGCTGGGAGAGCAGCGAATGGGTGAGATGACGCTGCGCATCATCGATCCTGTCGACGACTATGCGCGTTTGATGCAGGAGTTATTCGATTTCGACCGCATTCGAGCGCTGTTTCAAGCAGGCAGTTTCGCCATGCGATTTGATGCGATGCACGCCATTACGGGACCGTACGCCAAACGGATTCTCGAGGAACAGCTCGGGGCCCCCTCAGGGACTGTAATGAACGGCGTCCCGCTTGAGGATTTTGGCGGCGAGCATCCGGATCCGAATTTAGTTCATGCACACGACCTGGCCGAGCTCATGTACGGACCGTCGGCCCTTTCCTTTGGCGCCGCATCGGACGGCGATGGTGATCGCAATATGGTCATGGGACGAGAGTTCTTCGTCACGCCGAGCGACAGTCTAGCGGTGCTTGCCGCCAACGCTCACCATCTTCCAGGCTACCGCTCCCGCCTTGCCGGCGTGGCCCGCTCGATGCCGACCAGCCGAGCAGTAGATCGGGTGGCGAGCCATCTTGGTATCGAGAGCTTTGAAACGCCAACCGGTTGGAAGTTCTTTGGAAACTTGCTCGATGCCGGACGGATCACGCTTTGCGGCGAAGAGAGTTTTGGCACCGGATCGAATCATGTAAGGGAGAAGGACGGCCTTTGGGCGGTACTTTTCTGGATCAACCTGCTCGCCGAGAAGCGCACCTCGGTGGCGGAGATCGTGCGCGAACACTGGCGTCGCTTCGGGCGCGATTATTACACCCGCCATGACTATGAAGCACTGGATGCCGAGATCGGTCGACAGATAATGGACGGATTGGCTGCGCAGCTCGAGAGTCTTCCGGGACAGTCCTTCGGAAGCTACCAGGTCATCTCGGCGGATGATTTCAGCTATCGCGACCCGGTAGACAACAGTTACACAGAGCACCAGGGCATTCGCATATTCTTTGAAAATGACGCCCGCATCGTCTTCCGACTCTCCGGCACCGGGACCGAAGGTGCAACCTTGCGGATATATATCGAAAGGTTCGAGCCCGATCCCGAGAACCACGGATCAGATCCACAGGATGCGCTCAAGGAGGCGATCGATGTCGCCGAGGCGCTTTGTAAGGTCAAGGCATTGAGCGGCCGCAGCCGACCCGACGTCATCACATAGCAAGTACTATTACTGCAGGATGCCCGGCGACGCGATGCAACCAGCCAGCAAGTAACGCGCGCAGGAGACAATGCCGTTGATGTCCATGATTTCGACGCAAACGACACCCGGCTTCGAGATGCTTGACCCCCCACAATTTCACTCTATTTCCGAGCACCTCGCTGCCTTTACGACGTCCCTCTCACTTTCCGAGATCCCATCACCGGTCATCCATCACGCCAAGCTCCACATCCTCGACACGCTGGGTGTGGGTCTTGCTGCCAGCAGCTTCGATTTTGCCAAGACGGCGCTAGCGGGAATTCAATGCTTGGGAGAGAGTGGGCAAATCCCGGTCATTGGATTCCCGGTAACACTCTCCGTGCGCGACGCTGCGCTCCTGACGGGCACGCTCATCCACGGCCTCGACTTTGACGATACGCACTTAGCAAGCATCGTGCATCCATCGGCAAGCGCGCTCGCGGCTGTTCTCAGTGCGGGAACCGCCCATCATGCCAGTGGTGGTGAAGCATTGCTGGCTTATCTCGCCGCCGTGGAAACGGTCACCCGCCTTGGTTGCGCTGTGGCCGGCGATTTTCACCGTGTTGGGCTCCATCCGACGGGACTCCTTGGCGCTTTCAGCTGTGTGCTTGCCATTGGGCGCGTGGCACGACTGAATGCCAAGCAGATGACGGATGCGCAAGGCATCGTACTTAGCATGGCTGGGGGTAGCCTGGAGTTCCTCGAAGAGGGAACCTGGACCAAAAGACTGCATCCCGGTTGGGCAGCCGTCTGCGCACTTACCGCAACAGCACTTGCCAGCCAGGGTTTTGCCGGACCGCGGCTAGCGTATGAAGGCCGGTTTGGGCTCTATCGCATGCACCTAGGTGCCGAGGCCGCCGTCGATTGGCACGCTTGTACCAAGGCGCTGGGATCAGAATGGGAAATGCTGCGGGTTCGCTTTAAGCCTTATCCCGCGTGCCACTTTACTCACGCATTCATTGACGCTGCCCTTAAGCTTGCCCAAGACCATCACATATTACCTGCACATATCGACTCGATCACGGCGCGCATTGCGGCCGGCGAGGTGGCAACGGTGTGCGAGCCGCAACCAAGTAAACGTCGACCGCGCAATGCCTATGAAGCGCAATTCAGTGTTCACTATGCCATTGCCGCGAGTCTCCTGCGCCAACGCTTCACCTTAAGTGAGCTCACACCTGAGTGCCTTACGGACCCCACAATTCTCGCCCTCTGCGATCGCACCCACTATGAAATTGACCCCGACGCGCCCTTCCCGCAGCAATATGCCGGCGACATCGTGGTCACAATGCACGACGGCAAACAACTGCGGCAAACGGAACTCGGGCAGGATGCGCTCGCCGGCGCCTTGCTTTCCGAGGAACGCACCATCGCCAAGTTTGAAAAAAATGCCAGCCTCGCGCTTGACCCCCCGGCAGTACGCCGGATCTTGGATCGGGTCATGCGTCTCGACGAACTGCCAGATGTCGCCTTGCTGATGGAAGCTCTTTCTACCGAGGGCTAGTCGGGCACCCTACTCTTCGTCCGGCGAGGGCTTAAATTCCGCCATGAGCCGTTGCTGCGTTTGCGCAGGCACCGGATCATAGTGGCTAAAAGCAATGGTATAGGATCCAGCACCCCCTGTGACTGCTTTGAGCTGCGAGGCATAATTGTCGAGCTCGCTGAGGGGTGCCTGTCCGGACACCACGACCATCCCTCCTGGTAAGGATTCCGTGCCGTTGATTCGCCCCCGCTTGCCGGAGAGGTCGCTTGCAATATCACCCATATTCTCTTGCGGCACGGTAATCTGAATGTCCACGATGGGCTCGAGCACAATAGGCTTCGCCTTGGACACAGCGTCGAGAAAGGCTTTCTTTCCTGCGGCCACAAAAGCCACTTCTTTTGAATCAACAGGGTGATGCTTGCCATCGTAGAGGCTAACCTTTACGTCTGCGATGGGATAACCTGCGATCGCTCCGAAGGCCAAAACCTGCCGTACCCCTTTCTCTACGGCGGGTATAAACTGTCCCGGGATGACACCGCCAACAACGTTATCAACAAACTCAAAACCGTCGCCACGTGTCAGTGGTTCCACCCGCAGAAATACTTCACCAAACTGCCCAGCACCTCCCGTTTGTTTCTTGTGGCGATGATGCCCTTCAGCGTTCATCGTAATCGTCTCGCGGTAGGCGATCTTTGGCGGCTGGGTCTCCACCTCCACGTTGTAGCGCGACTTCATTCGCTCCAGCATGATGCGCATGTGTAGCTCGCCCAGCCCCCGCGCCACGGTCTCATTGGTGGCGGCGTTGTGCTCAATCCGAAAACAAGGGTCTTCGGCGCTCAATTTCTGTAGGGTATCGGAAAGCTTTTGTTCATCACCACGGGTCTTGGCGCGTATGGCTAAGCCAAACATCGGCTCAGGCAATGCGATCGGCTGCAGAGAAATATGGTCTTCATCGTGGGAGTCGTGCAGCACCGCATCAATTTGGATATCATCTATCTTGGCCACAGCACAGAGGTCGCCCGGAATGCCGGCATCGATCTCCACGTGATCCTTGCCCTGCAACTTAAGGAGGTGACCTACTTTAAAAGGCTTTCGTGCATCATTGATAAAGAGCTGGCTGTCTTTGGTGACAACGCCTTGATGCACCCGAAAAGCCGCTAGCCTACCCACGAACGGATCAATCAGCACGTTAAAGACATGGGCCAGAGCATGTCGCTCTTGCTCAGGCACGATTTCAACCGCTTCGACTCTGTCACCTTGATTGCGGAAAAACAGCGGCGGATTACCCTCTTTCGGATTCGGCATCAACCTCGCCAGAACTTCTAACAATTCTGCAACACCGGCTCCGGTATGCGCGGAAACAAAGCAGATAGGGATGAGATGCCCTTCCCGTAACGCTTTCTCAAAGGGATCATGGAGTTGTCCTGGACTCATCTCTTCACCCTGCTCCAAATAGAGCTCCATCAACCCCTCGTCGATTTCAACCACCTGCTCCACGATGCGTGTGTGCGCCTCCTCTACAGATGAAATGTCGGTTGCATTCGAAGAAGGCTCAAAGAAACAGTCGACCACTGACTGCCCACCCTGGGCTGGAAGATTAAGGGGTAAACACTCTCGTCCAAAATCTTCCTCGATGCGGGCGAGCAACTCCGACAGATCGGCGTCCTCGGCATCAATCTTATTGATGATGATCAGTCGACACTGGCGGCGACTGCCGGCCGCCTCCACGATACGCCGGGTGCTCATTTCGATTCCTGCCCGTGCATCGATGACTACCGCCGCCGTCTCCACCGCGGGTAGTACACTGAACGCATGGCACAAGAAATCTGGATAACCCGGCGTATCCACCATGTTGATGTGCCTGCCACGAAACACGGTGCTCGCGAGCGAAGCTCGCAAGGAATGCTGGAATTCTTTTTCCAGAGGATCGAAGTCGCAGACGGTGCTTCCCTTGGCTACCTCACCCTTGGAAGGAATGGTTCCGGCCTGGAATAACAACGCCTCGATAAGAGTGGTCTTACCCGACGCTGCATGGCCAACAAATGCAATGTTTCGGATATCTTCGGTCTTATAGTCCGGCATGTGTTGATTTCCCCCTACCCTTCAATTTGTTGTGAGACGATTTTCTCACCCGTACCTTGAGGCGTAAACTCGTCTTTTTACTCCTTGGATAGGCGACAAAACAAAAAAAGCCGGGATCGTTTATCGTCTCATCCAAGCTATAGCCGCTATACACTGACAATATTTTAAGGTAGGTGAGTACGGGCTAGATACTCGCGCGATTGCATCTCTTCGAGGCGGCTAATGGTTCTCTCAAACGCAAAAACAAGTCTTCCCTCAGGATAGTAAAGGTCACCCGGAGGCGACGCAGCGGAGACAATGAGATTGACGTTGCGATCGTAGAATACATCGACTAACTGAATAAAGCGCGCCGCCTTATCGTTATCCGTATTGCCCATCAGTGGGATATTGGCAATCAGCACCGTGTGATAGTCACGCCCAATCTCCATATAATCGGCAACACTGCGCGGGCCATCACACAGTTCCTTAAAATCAAACCAGGCGATACCATCGGCACTACGCACGGTCCTGATGGGCCGACCCTCGATTTCCAGGACTTCGCCGACCAGAACACCTTCGGGTCCTAATCGATTGAAACTTTCGAGTAGGCTCTTGTCCGATGCTTCATCGAGAGGCCAATGGTAAATTTCTGCTTTTTCCAGGGCGCGCAGCCGATAGTCCTCCGGACTATCGAGATGCAGCACCTCTGTGTGGGTTTTCAGCAAATCGATGGCAGGCAAAAACCGCTCGCGCTGAAGACCTCCACGATAGAGATCATCCGGCGCGATGTTTGAGGTGGCCACGAGCGTCACGCCACGCTCGAATAACGCCGCCAACAAACGCCCAAGCAGCATCGCATCAGCGACATCCGAAACATGAAATTCGTCGAGACAGATGATGCGAGCGCGCCTCACCAGACGTTCCGCTACCACCTTCAAAGGGTCCGGTGTGTGTCGAAGGGTCTTGAGCTCCGCGTGGATCTGCTGCATGAAGCGGTGGAAGTGCACCCGTAACTTCTTTTCAAGCGGCAGGCACTCGTGGAAGCCATTAACCAAATGTGTCTTACCGCGGCCGACACCACCCCACAGGTACAATCCCGTGATCGGTGCCCCTGGCTGAGCGCGAAGTCGGTGCTTCAGCGTCATTATCCAACCCTGCCGCAACTCATTTTGCGCCAATAAATCGGCATACAAACGCTGCAAGGCTTCAACCGCCATCTCCTGCACAAGGTCGTAGCTCAGCTCCCCCTTTTTCAGCTCAGCTCGGTATCGTTCCAATGGCGTCATCGGTAGCGACCCGCCTCAAGGTACTGTCAACACCAGGGCACCCATTGTCCCTCCTTTCACTGGAAACCGCGCAAAAGTGACGATTCCTCGGGAGTCGTACCAGATTTCAGCGTGCAAGTCCCCGCCAATCCGAAAACGAGAGCTTAATGGCTGCTGACGACCGGGGCGCATGCTAGGACTGCTCAGCATCCGTGCCGTGACTGATTTAATGCGTCCTTTAGTTGGTTCAATGACCTTTGAACTTGCAATGCTCTCTTTGCACCACGCCGAAAGCAAAGGCGTGTCCCGCGGCACTTCATAGGGCCCGCCTTTACCATCCACGTAGAGGGTTGTGGCCTGCGGCGATACACGCACCATTCGGCGCTCACCGTTGTCCACCGTCACACCCTGAAAGTCTATCAGCGAGCCCTGATGCCACTGCTCCTCCGAGACATGGGTAAAGCGAAATAAGCTATGGGAAAAAATCCGTGCATCGACATCGATCGTATTATGCACCGTCAGCAGTTCCCCCTCACGATCGAAGACGATTACCAGTTCCCCAACCGGTTCACCCATCCATTGAATTTCGTACTCAAGTCGTTGTAGATCGGACGGAAGTTTGCATTCGATCCCCTGTACCGGCGCAGGCATGAGCGAAGACAAAATGGCGCCGGCAAAAGCGATGAGAACGCAGCGCACAAACAGCGGTTGGCAAGCGGACAAAGTAAGATGCACGAGCGAGGGAAATGCCTTGGCAATGAGCCTGAATGGCATGTTTGAGTCTTGGTAAATTTTTATACTACCCTTTCTAACGCTCACCGCCAAGCAGCTAGGGCTTGTCGACACACCGCTCGATTCGCTTTCCCTGCTATAGCCGGCATGGAATCAAGAAATTGCGCCGCAGGGCGTGGGTCCGGGCAGCTCGTCAGTCATCCGCCACGGCTTCTTTATCACCGCGCACAATGTTTGGTATAGTGAACAAAGAGCAAAGAGGTCACGACGCCATGAAGAACATCGAGGCGCTTTCTAAAGAAGAGCGAGTTTTGCGGGTAATGAGGGTAGTGCTTATCGATGTTATCCGCGATACCACCACTAAGCCGGGACTTCGCCACCCGCTTTCAGAGCGCACGCGTGACGAAATTCGCCAATGTCTCGAGTTGATCGCCGCTCGCCAAGCAGAATTCGCCGAGGCAGCAGGCGCGCCGATGAAAGAACGGCCCGTTTTCGCCGATCAGCCTCGCAAGTCCGCCGTCGTTGAGTTCAACCACAGCCGGTCATCGCCTGCAACTACAGACAAGGACTAAGAGGGTGTTTTAAAACCCCGGCGAGCGCTGGAGTCGCAAGGCGCACGGTGGCGCGCCATCGTTAGTCAGCGGTAAGGATCTTTTGGCCACTGCGCGCGTCCACCGTCTGCAGTACCACAGGACGGCGCCAGATACGGTGAATATAGTTCATCACGTTGCGCGCCCTGTCTAGATCGAGCCCCCTGCCGTCCGTTTCGTATTCATGCCGTAGCTCAAGAGTTCCGTCTCGTCGTAGCTCGGAAATACCCACCCGCGGGGAACCAAAATTAAACTTAGGCCCGAGAAGCGCCTCATGTAGGCGATAAATATCTTTTTCCCCGACCTTGATCTCCCCATTTCGTTTGGCATCGTAAACAAAAAGATCGAGCTTATCCGCAAGATCCGCGTCCAACCAATTGCGAATGAAACTGAAATCATCCTCCTGAACGAGAATTTTGCGCGCAGCATCCATGCCATCGCGTTCGACAATCTGATCCCAAATGGCAAAACCAAGATGATAGGGATTGACAGACAGTGACACTTGATTGTCAGCGGCGACTGGGCGCACGACGTCGGAATGCGCCTTCATGGCGTCGAGATACACATCCTGAGGCAGGAAATGCGCTTCCCGCAATAGGCGGGCGTGCCAGTAAGAGGCCCACCCTTCATTCATTATTTGGCAGGCAAACACGGGATAGAAATAAAACGATTCTTCTCGCACAGCGAGAAAAATATCCCGCTCCCAATCTTCCATTTCCGGCGCATAGTGGGCCAAGAACCATAGCAAGTCGTACTCAGTGCACGGCGGGATCGGGAGGCGCACGGGTTGCTTCGGCTGCGACGTCGTCTCGGATCTGTCTCCGGTTAGGGACTCGAAGCGCTTGTGAAACTCACCTGCCGACTCCTTAGGTTTCTCGGGAGGGCTCGTGGGAAAGAGCGGGCGCTCCAAGTTTTGGTTCACGTCGATGTGCTGCTCAAGCGCCAAGGCAGCATCTAAGACCTGTTCCACCCGTGCTCGGCCGTGCTGCTCGATGGCCTGCTCGATACGCTGCGCATGGCCAGCCGCCAGATCCACGATACGGTGGCTCACTTGATCATGGGTGCGGCGAAAAAGCTCATTATTTTTGGAAAAATCCGCATGTCCAAGAACGTGCGCATAGACAAGGGTATTTTCCGCCAGAGAATTATTGTTTGCGAGGAACGCATGCCCTGGATTCCCAGGAAACACCACCTCGAAAATTCGGGAATATCCCATCCGATGCTGTACCAACTGATGGATATAGCGAACCCCGAAAGACCAATGGGGCATACGTACCGGTAGGCCATACACCGCTACCTCCATCATGAAGCTCGGCGGTACGAGCTCGAACTCCACGGGAAAGTAGTCGAGTTGCATTCGCTCGGCGAGGTTCTCTAAATCGGACTGGAAGCGGCTAGGCATGCGTGGCATGAGCTTATTCCCCTTTAATTTCTGCCTGGCGCACGAAAAACTCTCGAATTGCCTCCCAGACATCTTCATACCCGGAGGCAGTATAAGCTCCGGCGCAAGCCCCCCTCTGCATCAGATCCCCGAACAGCCGGCCCATCTCCGTATGCAGTCGCTCAGAGCTGCGATGATTAACCTCAAGATAACCCATGAAATTTAGGCGTGAAGCGAGGTTGCGCAACGCGGACCACGCCGCATCATGATCAGCCGCAAAATTATCGCCGTCCGATGCATAAAACAGGTACGAGTTATACCGGCCGGGATCATAGCGCTGTTCGAGTATCCGCTGCGCAAGCTCCAGTCCAGATGACGCTTCCGTACCCCCGGCAGCTCTTACTTGGAAAAATTCTTCCTCGGAAAACTCCCAGGCATTCACCGTATGCCCAACAAATACCGACTCAATGCGTGTATGTTGCCGCCGCAATCCCTGCAAGCTCCAAAAAAAGAAAGTCTTGGCGAGCCTCCGGCTCTCTTCATCCATGCTTGAGGAAACATCGAGCACATAAATAATCACCGCCACAGTCGATGGGCGTGGTCGTCGCGCGAGTTGCCGAAAGCGCAAATCTTCGTCTGAAAATGGAATGGCGTCACCCTGCACTGCGCGTCGTTTGACTGCTTCGCGCAGCGTGCGGCGGCGATCCAGGCGCGCCCTTACACCCCTTTTATCCCAGCCCTCGCGCACAAAGTCAGTATCTTCAAGCGTGTTGGCCGCCTTCGGCTCTAAGTGTGGCAGTTTCAGCTCATCCCAAATCCAATCTAGGAGATCATCGATCTTTAGCTCGACGACAAACTCGAGTCCCCCCTCACCGGTGCCTGCGCCACCGCTGCCGCGGCCTCCCTCGTTCGAAGGCCGTAGCACATCGCCAGGCTTCACTCCCTGTCCCTGCCCTGCACCGCTTTGCGTGTCGGCGTCTCGAAGCCGAAATCGATAATGCTCTAAGAAACGTACCGGGACGCGCACGACACGATTGTCCGGATTAGTGAGGACATCCGCGCCGGACACTAGCTCCGGAAGAGCATTTCGGACCGACTCACGAACCTTCTCGTTGTGCCGCAACCAATCTCTCGCTCCACGCGAAAACAGGTCGTACCAGCGGGCCGTTTGAATGGCGGCCGTACCATACTCACGAGACATGGTCATGCTCCTCTACCGAGGTCCACCACCAACTGTCGGTCGCTTCCGACTTGCAACGCCCTGATGCATGCTTGCATGGGCGTCGGCTTGGCAGCAGTGCACCTTACGCCTCACTCCTGTGAAAGCAATGTCGTTACATAGTTCAGTGCTTCCTTTGCGCTATGGCGGTCATAGCCGTATTCCGCGACAAGCCGCTCCTCCACCGCCGAGATCTTCTCCTGCGCTTCCTGATCCGGTCGCGTTACAGAGCTTACTAAACGCAGGACATCGCGGCGCTCTTCGAATAAATACTGTTCAATGGCTTCTCTCAAACGCCCATGGCTGGTCAAGGTAAATCGGTCGCCCAATTTGAAAGCCACCATGGCCTTTCGCACCACCTCCTGTCGGAAAGAAAGCTTTCCGGCGTCAGAGATTTTGATTTTCTGCTCCACCGAGCGCAAAAAGCGCTCATCGGGAGGACGCGTTTCGCCCGTAATTGCATCATTAATCTCACGCCGATCCAGCATTGCCTCCACTTCATCAAGGTATTTTTCAAGGAGTGCTTGGGCCTCTGCCTCGAAGGAAGCAAACAAAGCCTTGTGCACATCTTCCTTCACCCAGCGGTTGTAGAAATCCTTACGCACCAGCACCAGTAGGTCTACGGCGCGCCGCTTTTCCTTAGGATCAATACGGGGATCGGACTCGACAGCGTCCTTGATCGCCAGCATTACTTCCATGCTGGTGAGGCTCTTCACTTCGCTGCGAGTGATGGCATTGGATATTGAATTGATCACGAACCTTGGGCTAATGCCAGTCAAACCTTCGTCCTGGCTTTCCATGCGAATTCGCTCCACCTCGGCTTCCGAGATCCCTTCGACATCCTCGCCCGCATAGAGCCTTACTTTTTTCGTCAGGTCCAATCCTTCACGTTCTGATTTCTGCATGCGCGTAATCACGGCAAAGACCGCGGCAATTTTCAGCACGTGAGGATCCAAGTGTATCTCACGGAAAGCCGTGGCTGCAGAGATGAGCTTTTTGTAAATTCGCGCCTCGTCGAGATAGCAGAGCGTGTAAGGCACTTGGACAATAACCATGCGGTCGAGCAAGGCCTCGTTTTCCTTTTCCTGAAGAAACTTCTTGAACTCGGCCATGTTGGTGTGCGCGAAGATGGTCTCATCGAGATAGATGAGCGGAAAGCGCGACACCTTAACGTTTTTTTCCTGTGTCAAGGTCAGCAATAGATAAAGGAATTCGCGCTTGACCTTGAGAATCTCGATCATCTCGAGCAGGCCGCGACTGGCTGCATACACCGCTCCGGACCAAGACCAGGCGCGCGGATCGCCCTCATCGCCATACTGGGCCGCTTTGGAGAGATCCACCGATCCCACCAGATCCGCGATGTCTGCAGTAGTGGGGTCGTGGGGTGCATAGGTTCCGACTCCCACTCGGCCTGCTTCCGACAGAAACACACGTTCGACAGGAAACTTCATGAAGTCGCCATCAAATTCTTCTTCGAGTCGCACTCGAGACAAGGGGCTGAGCTCACCTGTGACATCGACCCCATAGGTCTCACGAAATTCTGCCCGCAAGGTGCTCGGTACCAGCAACAACGGGGATTCATGCAGCGGTGAGCCCTGCAAGGCATAAATCGCCCCTTCCTCCGTGTGGCTGTACTCCTCTAAGCCTTTCTTGAGCAGAATGACCAAGGTGGACTTGCCACCCGACGGCGGACCAAGCAAGAGCAATAGGCGCCTGCCCACCTCGGAACCGGCAGCGGCGGCCTTAAAGTAGTCCACAACGCGCTCCAAGGCCTTGTCAACACCGTACAGTTCGCCGGAGAACAGGCTGATGGCCGCCGAGTTCTCCTCGTCTGCACCCCTGTAACCCTTCCAGCGCAGCATATCCCATACATATTGATGGCTGGTGCGACACACGGCCTGCGCGTTGCTGGGCAGAACTTCCGCAACGAACTCCGCAAACGTTCCGCTCCAATGGTGCGCCTTGTGCTGCTGCGTATAATGAGCTAGCGAATCAACGAATTTGGAACGCTTCTTCACGGTCGAATTGTCAGAATAAACCTCAGCACTGGTCATAGCTGAGCTCCTCTACGGGAATGTAAATGCGTCGCATCTGTCGGCCCTCCTCTACATTTCAGCTTTGAGGTTGACTAAGTAAGTGGTAACGACGATGCAATGATGGCGGAGACTCTAACCTGGCATCGTGATACAACGAACCTCTGCACGCCAATCTGCGCTCCTGGGAGGATTTCAGCAAGCATCTCTCCCCGGCATCATCGGCTCGGCTTCTCATGGCGTTCGTACCCTCACTTATACAGAGTTAGAACCTGCTCAAGACCCGATTGTTCCAAATCGGGATGTTTAGCTTAATGCAACCTTCACACCATAATTCTGCAACTTAAGTACTTGCCCTATCAGACGTTTTGCAACCACGACACGCTTTCACCCAGCAAATTTACCGTTCAACTACACATCAGGCGCTGCAGCGACAGTAAATTGCTTGCCCGCCTATGGTGCATAACCGCTAAGGAACAGCTCGTCGCTGCGTTGCACCCACAGTCCTGCGCTCTGACGTAACAGCTCATGCCAAATCTCCGACGGTTCGGCATCAAACACAATTCTCGAATCGGGTAAGACGAGATGCCAGTCACCTCGGCTCACTTCGTCTTCCAGCTGACCCGGACCCCATCCAGCGTGGCCCACATAGGCGTGGAAACTTTCACCTTGCTCCGATCCAGAAAGTACCTGCCTCAGGGTATCCTCGTTTGCACTGAAGAAGATATTGGCAAACACATGGGCAGCCTCCTTCGGGTGCCGCTCGGTGCGAAGCAGAAGCACAATTTGCTCTTGCGCGACGGGCCCTCCGATGTACAACCTATCCTGACGACTGAGCAGCGGGGTAATGGCAGGAAAAACCTTAGAGAGACTCGTTCGGGTAGGGCGATTGATAATGAGGCCCATTGCCCCGTGTGCGCCATAATCCACCAAGAGCACGACCGCCTTGGCAAAGTTGGGATCAGCCAGGTATCGGCTGGCCACTAACAAAGTGCCCCGTTGCAGGCTAGGCCTATACGAAGGTATGTTCTTGGCTTCCACTGCTGACCCCGACTCCTCCGGAGAGTCCAGCTGTCCCGATGATTTCACCACGATAGGGGTACGCGAAGTTGCAGCGATATGAGCCGATAAGGCGCCGCTAAGGCAAAGGAAAGCCAACATCAAGAGCAACGCCGTGCAGAAGCGATAGCCCCTGAACCCTACAAGCTGGGGGGCCACGTCAGCAAGGTGAGCGTGGATCTCTATCATCGTCAGCTCCATGGTCCAATGATAAAGTTACCTAATCTGCCCGATGCCAACACTCAATACTGTTAAACTTAAGCTGGATTAGTTATCTCCGCAAGGCACTCTAAGAAGCTGTTTTAAAAATGTCGCGAGCGCCGACAGAGCAAGACGCACGGCGGCGAACAACCGGAGTGTACAAGGGAGTACATGAGGATTGAGAGCCGCCGCGCAACGCTGCTATGGCAAGCGCAGTAGTTTTTAAAACAGCTTCTAAGCTCGACTTTCCCCATTAGGCCGCATAGCACAAGAGCTCTGTAAAGTGCGCCAGTAATGGTTTTGGGATTTTTTGATGGTCGATTTTTGCATGCGATGTGCAAAAATCCTGAGCGCTCCAGAGGGGATGGCGCACCAGGGTCAGCGCATTGCTGAAGGTCGGTGGCGTTTTTCGATACCAAGCGCTGGTACGCACCGCCATGGCCTGGCCGTCAATGAGCCCCTGGATGATCGCTTGACCCGACACACCATGGATATCGCTGAGCACCGTGCCCAAAGGTTCGGGTTTCCTGGCACAACGTACCGTCTTCTTGCTCGAGCACAAGGCTCGCCACGACGCCCTATCTTGCGCACCCCAAGCCGCTGGCACGCTTGGGCTACCGTTCTACCATGCCTTCGTCCCCCTGTGTATCCTATCGTCTCGACAGGAGCGCAGGCCTGAGGGGGCACCAGCGCAGCCTCCTGGCACCACTTCAATCCGGTACAGGGCCTTTTTACCGTACGTTCACTGCGAAAAGCCGCAGGACCCCGGGTCCGTTTAAAACGCAGGGTCACAAGCCACTGAAAAACAATCTTCGGCCACTTCCAAGCCTGGCTCCTGTCTGTTCTCCAATAGTAAACCAAAGGCCGATTTTCATTTTCGGGGGTGGCCAAATCCCTTGGCCATGACGGTTTGAAACAGCTTCTAAGGCCCGGTCTTGACAAACCCTTTCGTGATGCAGGCTTGAGGAAACCATAATGATCTTGGCAGGTGACATCGGTGGAACGAAAACGATCTTGGCATTATTCTCCAGGGAACAAGGTGTTCGCTACCCATTGCGGGAGCAGCGGTTTCCAAGTAGTGAATACACTTCTTTAGAATCTATCATTAGCGCCTTTTTGGCAGACATAGACGAGAGGCCAACCGCTGCAAGTTTCGGTGTCGCCGGGCCCGTAGTCAATCGCAAAGCCCATCTTACCAACCTGCCATGGATCATTGACGCAGATGGAATTGCTCAAGCATTCGCCATCCCGGAAGTGCATTTACTCAATGATCTGCAGGCGATTGCCACATCAGTTCCCCATTTGGCCTCAGACGACATTTATACCCTTAATACCGGACAAGCTAATCCTGGAGGAACGATTGCTGTTGTCGCTGCCGGCACTGGATTAGGAGAGGCATTTCTGGTTTGGACTGGTATTCGGTATCAAGCCTATCCCACAGAGGGCGGACATACGTCCTTTGCACCGGTGACGCATGAGCAATTGCAGCTGTTAGATTACCTGCAGCCCCGGTTTGGACGTGTCAGTTTTGAACGGGTATGCTCGGGAAGTGGCATTCCCAACCTCTATGACTATCTAAGCAATCGCGCGCAATACGAAAAACCAGACTGGTTGCGGCAAGCACTGTCAGAAGCCGAAGACCCAACGCCGGTGATTGTCAACACAGCCCTCTCGCGCAAGGCTCAGATCTGCGTTGCGACATTGGATCTCTTTGCTCACATACTAGCCGGTGTCGTAGGAGATATGGCACTCAAAGTGTTTGCCACAGGAGGTGTATATCTCGGCGGGGGAATCCCTCCAAGGATTTTGCCTCGTTTAAAGAAACAGGATTTCCTCGATGCGGTAACCGATAAAGGGCGATTTCACCACTGGGTAGCACAAATTCCTATTCACGTCATCCTCAACCCAAATGCGGCTTTACATGGTGCGGCTTGGCATGGCTTTCAAACCTGGGAACAGGGAACGCAATCGCCGGCCGCAATTCCTTAGAAGCTGTTTTAAAAATGTCGCACGCGCCGGAGTCGCAAGGCGCACGGTGGATCTCAGAATAAAAGTCAGTTTCCTACAAAAAGCCATCAGATAGCCTATGGCGTGCCGCATTATATTCCCTTGTCACCCGCCGCTGTTGGCAATCCTCCTTCTTGACCGACTTCAAAAAGCGGCCTTTTTTCTTTCGGCATACCCGCATCACCTAAGCGTGCGGGTACTTCCAAGCTACGTCTGGTGGAAAAGCCCGTGCTATGCACGCTGGTCTGCCATGAGGCAACAAGCCTCGGAATGGCCGTAGGTGCTTCCCTCAAAACCCAGGAGACACCATATGCCCAAACAATAACAGACGCCGAGAGAAACGGAGCAAGATAAAACCAAAATTTGACGTCGGTGGAAAGACTCTTTGGATGCTTTGTGCTCGATAATGTTTTCATGCCGCGCATGATGCCGAAGACAGCCGCCCGTAACCGTGACGAAGGTCGCACTTTTCCTGCGGTAAAATCACCATTAATTGCTGCCCTAACTGACCATCGCCTCTGAGAAGCTTCGCGGTTTCTCGACGAATCTGGAAGTCGTTCTAGAGATGGTCCGAGCGCGGTAAAATGATTTTCTAACCACTTTTGAGACTGGGTCTCACTGCGTCGATAGTGTACTGTCGATCTATGAAGACTTGATGACAGGCGAAGCAGCGGTCAAAAAAATGAGCCCTCTCCGGGACGGGCGAGTACACCGCAATAGATGTCAGGACGGGAGGAGCACTTTACCCACCTTGCATGCCAGCGATACACTCTGGCAGCTTGCCGCGAACGCCGAAAGCGGTAATCAATCAGGTTCAATGTTTGCTACGATCTTGAACAAGTTACGGATATACTCCACTTAAGTTAGTAATAGTAGAGAACCGCTCCAGCGGTCGTATACAGGCATCCCTTTTTCGGGACCCACTCCGCAGCCATCGTTTCGATAACTCTGTCAGCTGTGGGGACCCTTCCTGTTGTGGGGTGCCGAGGTCGTCTTGTGCGCCCACTCGCCCTCCCAAAAAGGACACACAGCCAATGCTCGATAGCCTTTTCCCCCCTCTCGTTATCCGTGGGCAAGCACGGTTACCCATTGTTCAAGGTGGCATGGGGGTTGGCATTTCTGCTCACAGACTAGCCGGTACCGTAGCCAGGGAGGGCGCAATCGGCACCATTGCAAGTGTGGAATTGCGGCGTCTTCATCCTGATATCATGCAACGGACCCACCGCTGCCTGGATCATGAAGCCCTAGCTGAGAGCAATCTCGAAGCGCTGGACCGTGAGATCCGTGCCGCCCGTCAGATCGCGGGCCCAGAGGGCTTTATCGCTGTGAATGTAATGCGTGCCTTGAAGCACTATGCCGATTTGGTGCGCCAAGCCTGCCAGAGCGGAGCAAACGCCATCATCATGGGCGCAGGTTTACCCTTTGATCTGCCCGATTTGACGAAAGGGTTCGACGACGTCGCGCTCATACCGATTTTGTCCGAGGAACGCGGCGTACGCGCCCTGTTAAAGCGGTGGATGCGCAACGGCCGACTGCCCGACGCCATCGTCATCGAGCACCCGCGCTTTGCCGGTGGACATCTAGGCGCAACGCGCTTGGAACAGGTAAACGATGCCCGCTTTGATTTCTCGCGGGTACTGTCTGCTGTTCGCGATGTCTTCAGCCAACTCGGGTTGACCGCTGAGCGCCTCCCACTCATCCCCGCAGGAGGTATCAACTCCTTCGAAAAGCTGCGTCAGCTATTTTCCATCGGGGCCAGCGGCGTTCAGATTGGAACACCCTTTGCTGTGACCGCCGAAGGAGATGCTCACCCCAACTTCAAGCGGGTTCTGGCTGAGGCACAGCCGCAGGATATCGTCACTTTCTTGAGCACGGCTGGATTACCAGCGCGCGCTGTGCTAACCCCTTGGTTGAAACGTTATCTCAAGAAGGAAGACAGACTTCGTGAGCGCGCAAATCCCGAGATCGCCTGCTGTGCACGCCACCTTGAATGCTTAACCCACTGCGGTTTCAAGGACGGTGATCCGGAGGCTGGCCAATTTTGTATCGAGACCCAATTGGCAGCCGCACAAAGAGGTGACGTGAACCGAGGGCTGTTTTTTCGAGGCTCTGAATCGCTGCCTTTCGGCACTGAGATCCGACCGGTGCGGGATCTACTGGAATATTTGCTGACGGGTAAAAAGCCCGGGGAAGAGACAGGCGCGCTGAGCGCCATCGGCTAGGTGTTAAAGCGTGCTCGCGATATTTCTAACGCGGTAGTTTTTAGAGCAGCTTTTTAGCGCCATCGGAATAGCTTGACGGCCAGGAGAAAGGTTACCGCGGTCCAGACTAACAAATTCGCCATCTCGACGGCAACGCCTCCCAAAGTCTCGCCCTCCAACATGATGCGACGAAGCCCGTCATTAATGGCGGTCAAAGGCAACAACTGGATAAGCGGATGGAATGCTTCGGGAAATCGCTCGTAGGAGAAAAAAACTCCCGAGAAAAGCCACATAGGCAACATGACGAAGTTCATGATCCCCGATACGCCCTCCACCGTGCGCGCACGCGATGACACGAGAAGTCCTATCCCGGAGAAGCACAACGCCCCGAGAACGCAAAGTATGGCGAATAACAATACCGAACCGCGAAACGGCACGCTGAGTAAGAGCACGCCGAAGGCCACAATAATCCCCACTTCGGCCACAAGGAATATTAGCCGGGATAATATCTGGGCGGCGAGGAATGCGCTGCGGCGCATCGGTGTGACCGTGAAAAGCTTCAGCAGTTTTTTCTGCCGCATATCCACGATACCAAACCCAGAGCCCCAGATGCCCGTTGCCATGAGGTTCATGCCGAGAAGACCGGGTATAAGAAAATCGATATAGCGCGCCCCTGTTTCCGTGATCTCTTTGACTTCAACCACCGGTGTGTCGCCACATCCCGACTCCCTCTGCAGTGCTTGCTCGATGCGCAGCCGGGCAAGCTCCCCTTCAGGGCGAGAAGGATCGAAGTGCAAAAGGGGCCGTTCCAGACCTTCCACGAGTGCCGACAGTCCTCCAGAACGCAGCTTGTTTCTCGCGGAGGCTATATCGTCAAAAAGCATCACCTGGATACCCTCGGCACGCTGCAGGGAATCAAGCCATGGTGCGATTGCGAAGACCTGAACCACACCGACGCGCACCTCTTGGGAGCCTCGATTGCTAAACGCCACCCCGAGCACGAGCGCCAGGAGGACCGGGAAAGCGAATGTCCAGAAAACGGCCTCGGGCTCCCGCACGAACTGCAGGAGACGAATCCAAGTCAGCTGACGCAACTCGTCGAGTCTACTCATCGCGAAGCCGCCTGCCGGTCAAGGTCACAAAGACATCCTCGAGCGTCGGCCGATGGATGTGAAGATCGACCAGAGCCAGCCCCCGATCATGCAAGGTCGAGAAGAGCGTTGGCAAAACCCGCTCGGCTTGCGTCACAGAGAGTTGGATCTGCGTTCCCTTGATGTGAATCGAGCGAATGCCCGCAAGTCCCTGCAAATCGGCAGCATCGGGCTTGCCCTTCACCCTTAAGCTGACGATGCTCTCGGCTTGCAGAGACTGAATTATTTCCGCTGGGCTGCCACGTGCGATCACTTTTCCGTGGTCCATGATTAAAATGTCATTGGAGAGCTTTTCCGCCTCGTCCATGTAGTGCGTCGTCATCAGCACGGCCCCGCCTCTGGCTTTGAAACTCTCGATGATTTCCCATATCCGTCGCCGAGCGTGAGGATCAAGGCCTGTGGTCGGCTCATCCAAAAACAAAATCGCCGGGTCGCCGATGAGAGCGCAAGCAAGAGCGAGTCTTTGACGCTGACCGCCGGATAGATCGATTGTGCGAGCTTGATGCTTGTCCCTTAGGCCGACGAGATCGAGGACCCATTCTGCGTCGCTTCCCCGGTCGTAGAACGAACGGAATGTGCGCAGGATTTCGGCGACTGTCAGCTTGTCGGGCAGTCGCGTCTCTTGCAGTTGAACTCCAAGTTGCTGGCGCAGTGCTCGCCCTTCACCCGCCCAGTTACGCCCCAGAATACGGACCTCGCCTGCATCGGGCGCTATCAGCCCCTCAAGCATCTCGATAGTTGTCGTCTTGCCGGCGCCGTTAGGACCCAAGAGCCCTACGCATTCTCCTCGCACCACCTCGAGATCGACCCCATCCACAGCAAGTAGATGCCCAAAACGCTTTGTGAGCCCATAGCCGCTTATTGCAAGGTGGGATTTCCCTACTGGCTTGTACGTATCGACCGATCTATCCTCCTCACTGCGTTAGAAGCGGTTTTAAATGGGAGCACGGGCAACCGATGTTATCGAAAGCACTTCAGAAGCTCTCGGAACAAGCCCTTGAGGCGTTCAAGCAGCGCCATACCCAGCGTTTCCGCCGACCGGTTCTTACGCGGCGGCTACGTTCTGCCGTCAAGAAATTCAAATATGACGCCGGCCAGGTCTCCTATATCCTTGAGCCTCGATATGTCGAGCGTAAGGAATGGGGTTTCACAGACCAGTACCGATTCATAAATCAGGAAATCAAGACACTGAGTAGTTACGCCTACTGCTCAGAAATGCTTTCAAGATCATTCAATATCAACCGTGAGCACCTGGAGCATCGCCTCACACGCTACCTACAAGTGCTGCTCTCGACCTATTTTTATCAGCAGGATAAGTCGATCGTTGCGCCGTTAAGCCAGACATTCCTGCAGGACCTTAAAGGTGAACCGATACATTGGGCAATCAAAGGGGCCATTCGCGGAGTGGCGCTCGAAACCAACCAATGCCGGTTTGGCAAGTATCTTCTCCGGCGACCGGTGGCGAATGACTTCGAAGTCGAACAAGGTGTTCAGGACACTGCACCGCATCCGTTGCGTGCAAATCCCCCTTCAGCCATTCTTGAATTCGCGACCCGAGCGCTCGATCACCATGCGGTACGCCAGGAGTATGCAGGAATACTAAATCTCCTGCGTCTCTTTCGTGTCGGGTCCGTACGTTCTGTCGCACTGACATCGACGCCACATTCTATAATCCAGATCCCGGGTGTCCTTTATTCAGCGGGACCGGCGCCGATTCCGTATGTTTACACACTTCGAGATGGCGACCAAGCTGGGCTCGATTGCTTTCTCGAACACCACCTATCTTGTGCCACAAGGCTGGATATCATCGGAGACACTGATGGTAAGAACGCCTTAATCTGCCTTGCCTTCAAAACCTATACGCTGGCCGTGCTCGGCCCGGGCCAGAAGCAGTCTCAGCTTCTCTTGGCGCTCGCCTGCCTCGAAGCCCTGTTACTGAGAGCAGAGGAACGCCCCACCGTTGGCTGCGCACTGCTGCTACGCAGGCGACTCAGTAACCTGCTGTCCGGCTGCGGCGCAGCGCCGGAATCTGTCGCCAGTTTACTCCAGCAAGCCTATGACATCCGTGCCGCCCATCGCCACCTGCTTGAGTCAAGCGCCGTTGAGACACGATCACTGACTCAGCTTGCCCAATCAATTCTCAACTATGCGCGGATTACCTTGATCGCCTTCCTGCACACCCCGGATTGCACCACCCCTGAGGCAATAATAGAAGCGCTCGATGACCGCAGCCGCTCGATCCAGCATCTACTAAAAAGCATCGATATCCCGCTTTAAGAAGCCGTTTCAACAAGGTCGAACGAGCCCCCAACGCCAGGCGGCGAGCAACTACCGGGTACAGAGGAGTACAAGAATTGCGGTGTTCGCATTTTCTTGTTATGCTGCAGTGCACCAGATATTCCACTACGAGACCCCACCCGTGGGAGCTTGGTATTGTCCCTCAAAGAGTCTTTTAAAACCCCAGCGAGCGCAGCAGGTTTTAAAACACTCTCTCAGGAAAGCAAAGCCTCTTAGTCCCTTCAGAGACGCAGAGGTGCATTACAATCAATCAGCAATTCCGCGGTCCGGTAAACATTTTCGTTTCTCTGGTCGAGGTGCTCGGCGCAGAACCGAAGCCTATTTTTTCACCGTAATTTTCAATCCAACATTGCCAATCAACAGGGTGGTCAACTCACTATGAGGTTTAGGCAATCGCAAGGGAGACAAACATGCGCGTTGGAATGTTTTCTTCAGAATCACTTCATTCGATTACAACTGGCGGGCTCGGTGTTCATGTCACCGAGCTTGCCGCGGGTCTTGAGCGACGCGGCCATGAGATGCATGTCATTACCCGCCGCAGCGAAGGGCAAAACGACTACGATCTCATCGACGGAGTACATTATCACCGGATTGATCATGGACTGAGCGAAAATTTTGTCGAGTGCATGGATTTCATGTGTAAAGCCATCGCGCACAAGTTCCACGAAGTCACATCCATGATCGGTAAGTTCGAGCTTGTCCATGCCCATGACTGGCTCACAGCGAACGCAATGAAATACATAATGGATGGCTTCAACACACCCGGCGTGTTGACCATGCATTCCACCGAGTACGGCCGAGACGGTAACGTTTTCTTTGATGGTTTTGCGCAGTGGATTCGCGACGCTGAGGAAGCGGGGTGCCACAATGCCACCAGCATCATTTCAGTCAGCCATTTCCTGGCCGATGAGGTGCGGCGCATCTATGGGGTGCCAGAGGGCAAAATCCACATCATCCCCAATGGCGTTTCCTATCACGCCTTTGATGGCTATGTGGATCCAGCGGAAGTGAAAGGCCGCTACGGCATAGCGCCCATGGCTCCGACGGTGTTCTCTCCGGGACGCATGACGCTGCAAAAAGGCTTCGACATGCTGGTCGAGGCGGTTCCCATGGTGCTCGCTTACTATCCTGAGACCAAGTTTATCATTGGCGGCGCGGGGCCCGAGCGTGATAATGTCGTCCGCAAGGCCCACGAGATCGGCGTGGCTGGCTCGATTGTGTTTTTAGAAAACGTGCCGCGTTGGCAATACATCGACCTCATGCGCGCCACCGATATCGTGGCGCTACCAAGCCTCAATGAACCTTTCGGCCTCGTCGCCTTGGAAGCTTGGGCGGCCGGCAAACCGGTGGTAGCCACCCTTGCCGGTGGGCCTCGGGAATTCATTTGGCACGACGTCAATGGATTTCTGGTTGAGACCAACCCGGGGGGCCTCGCCCACGGCATCGGCTCGCTTCTGGCCGACCACGACCACTGCCGCGCCCTCGGGCTCAATGGCCGCAAGGCGGTCGAGGAAAAATACAACTGGGATACGATCGCCGGTTATACCGAAGGAGTCTATCATCTCGCCCTCAACGGCTAGCCAGCAGGAAGGCATCTAATGGTTAACATCGGCGGCCGTCGTTTCTCGGGTACGCGCCGCCGGGCAACGCTGCGCCGACTTGGTCAAGTCCAGCCAAACGCGAACCATCGGTTCATCGAGAATGCGCCGCTGCTGGAATCCGAGTCTCGCCGCGATCCGTTGCATGGCGTGATTGATTGCCCAGATCTCGGCAAAGATAACACCGAGTTTTTCTGCACGAGCAACCACCACTAAGCGACGAAGCAGCTCGCTGCCTAGCCCTTGGCATTGAAATCGATCGGTAATTATCAGGGAGAATTCGGCCTTATCGCCATCGTGGCGGCGGCTTAACCGAGCGATACCAACGATTTCGTGGTTGCCCATTCCTGGATCCTTGTAATCCGCGACGAGGGCGATTTCCCGATCATAATCGATGAAACAAAGGCGTGAGAGGCGATCGTGGGCGATCCGCTGACTGAGCTTGAAACGATGAGCATAGCGTAGATAAACGCTTTCCTCCGAGAGACCTTCGTGAAACCTGACGGCCAGTGGCTCGTCTTCCGGGCGAATGGGGCGAATCGTGACCTTGCCGCTTTTTTTCGTCGTCCAAACACTGCTGTATTGCGTCGGATAGGGGCGAATAGCCAACTTCGGGATTTGACTCCAATTGACATCCGCCGAGTGCAGCAGCGCCCGCGCATCCAGCGCAATCATGCCATTGCTGTCGACCAGTAGCGGGTTGATCTCGATCTCTTTGATCCAGGGCTGTTCGACGACCAGCTGGGAAAAGCTGACCAGGAGCTTCTCAAGCGCATCCAGATCGATCGCGTTCTGTCCCCGGATCCCCTTTAATGCGCTGTAGATCTTGGTCCGCTCGATCATGCGCCGCGCCAAAGTGGTGGTGAGCGGCGGTAGTCCCAGGGCTTGATCTCGGAATACTTCGACCAACTTGCCACCGGTTCCAAAAAGCAGCACGGGACCGAATTGCGAATCGAGGCTGCTGCCGACGATGAGCTCATAACCGTCAAGCTTCAGCATAGGTTGCACGGTTACGCCATGAAAATCTTGTGCTGAGTAGCGTTCGCTGACCTCTCGTTGAATTCGGCAATAAGCTTTCTGCACCGCTGCCGCATCGTTGAGGTTGAGCTGCACCCCACCCACATCGCTCTTGTGGGTAATCGTGTGCGACAACAGCTTCAACACCACCGGATATCCCATCTCTTCAGCCACACTGACGGCCTCATCCACCGTCATGGCAGCATGCGTTGCTACTGTCGGAATGCCATAGGCGGCGATCAGCTGTTTCGACTCGAACTCGGTGAGCAGAGTACGACTAGCACGGCGTGCAGCCTCGATTATTCGCCGCACAGCGCCCCGATCAGGCGCGTTCCCGGTATCGGCTCCTGGTAGCGAAGGCGTCTCGTAGAGGCTATCGAGATTGCAGCTGTACTGCCACATGTAGTTAAAGAGGCGTACTGCGGTGTCTGGGTAAGGAAAGGTTGGAATATTGGCCTGATTTAGGATATTCGCGCCGGCTTGAACTTCGTCACCCCCCATCCAACTCGCGAGTATCGGTTTCTCGGGTAGGCCCTGGGCGACGCACTTCTTGATCAGCTCGGCAGTGTGCATCGGCTCGGACATCGCCTGCGGGGTGAGCATTAACAGAATGCCGTCGCTATTCGCGTCTTCGGCGACAATTTGCAGTGCCGCAGTGTAGCGTTCCGGGGTGGCATCGCCCAGAATATCGACTGGATTGCCGTGGCTCCAGGCCATGGGCAAGACTTTTTTGAGCTTATCGAGGGATTCCGGAGCAAGCTTCGCCAACTGGCCACCCTCCGCGATTAGCGTGTCGGTGGCTAACACACCCGGCCCCCCTGCATTGGTCACGACGGTCAAGCGAGGGCCTCGCGGACGCGGCTGCTTGCCCAAGAGCTCTGCCATATAGAAAAGGTGAGCCAAGTGATAGACGCGCAAAACGCCACAGCGGCGCAGCGCAGCGTCCAACACCTCGTCGCTACCGCACAGCGCTCCGGTATGAGACGCCGCCGCCCTGGCACCAGCCGCTGTACGGCCAGCCTTAATCAGAATGATCGGTTTGGTCAATGCGACCTCGCGAGCAGCGGATAAGAAGGCGCCAGCGTCGCCAATAGACTCCATGTAAACGACGATACTTTTGGTGCGGGGATCGTCGCCTAAAAAATCAATCAAGTCCCCCCAGCCGACGTCCAACATGGAGCCGATCGAGACAAACGCACTAAACCCAACGTTTTGGCGGAAGCTCCAGTCTAGGATGGCGGTGCAGAGTGCACCACTTTGGCTGATAAAGGCGACACTTCCAGGGCGCGGCATGGGGGAAAGCAAGGCGCCGCCAGCGACCGCCGATGGTGACGCAAACGAGGCATTCAAACCGCTCAGCGGGCTGATGACACCCAGGCAGTTCGGCCCGATAATCCGCAACTTGCCCCGCCGAGCTTCGGCTAGGATCTGATTCTCGCGCTCCGTACCTTCAGGACCCGTCTCCCTGAAACCTGCGGAAAGGATGATGGCTCCCTTGACGCCAATGTCGGCGCACTCGCTGACAATCTTCGGTACAGTGGCAGCCGGTGTGGCGATCACTGCTAGATCAATTGGCTCTGGAACCGCAGCAGCCGTTGGATAGGTCTTGATGCCCAGGACGCTGGTTCGATGAGGATTGATGGGAAAAACCATGCCACCGAAGGGATGACTGACGAGGTTCCACAGCGCAGTGCGCCCCGCACTGTTTGCCTTATCGGTCGCACCGATCACAGCCACCGTCTTTGGATTGAAGAACGCGTTCAGTGGCGCTCTGGCATCCCGCAATACATCGTGCGCTGGATCGGAGGTGTGATGAGGCGATGTGGACATGAGACGCTCCTTAAAGCGTTTGCGCTCCCTCAAGCATGAAACATGCTCAATACCGATGTGGGGTTAGCCTCTACTCATCCCAGAACCCCACCTACGGCGCGCCGGTTTCGAAACCATTTTTTGACTAACATGCCCCGCATGCTCGCGTCGCAATCAGTATTTGACCTAACATGCCGCCGCAAACGGGATCGGCGAGATCGGAGGAAGGATTTTGAAAAATGACCTGGCGACCGCTACAACGGGCAACAATCATTCGATTGACCATGCAGTTTCCCCAGCCTAGGTAACCTAGACAGAGCAGAAATTCCGAGCGATTGAGTTGGAGTTTCTAACAGAGCTGTCGTCAATATGAAGGCGAGGCTTCACTACCACGGGCGGGGATCTTGACCTTGATCAAGTGCGGTAACAGATTACCGGGTCTTGGTTAAATGATCTCCATCTCCGGACGGATTAAGGAGTAGAGGCGACAGTGCCACAGCGCTTTTCCTTTCGTAGCCGCGCGCATAGCTTTCGGTACGCGTTCCGGGGCGTTGCCCATGTTGTGCGAAGCCAGCACAATGCGTGGATTCATGTTGGCGCAACCATCGCCGTAGTCTTGGGGGCATTGATTCTGCAGGTCTCCGCATTTGAGTGGACTGTTCTCGTTCTGGCCATGGTTGGCGTCTGGAGCACCGAAGCCCTCAACACTGCCATCGAGGCCATAGGCGACGCCTTGTCTCCTGAGCGAAACCCCCTGGTAGGCCTGGCCAAAGATGCAGCCGCCGGCGCGGTGCTGATAGCCGCTCTCGGAGCCATAGTCATTGGAATTTTCATTTTCGGTCCGCGCCTTCTTCGCATCTTGGGGTGTTGCATCTAAGCGTTGCGGCGGATTCTGACACCCCGCTAGGTCTTCCTCATAGATAAGGAAAAGGCCGATCGCTTTATAAAGAGGTCAAAGACTGGCCTGAATTCGACTTTGTAATGGGAAATACAAAAATCAATAAAAAACAAAAGCCCCGGGGAAATAGACTTCCGGAGCCCTTGTTTGAGAGGGGGTAAAAAAACTTTAGACGCCGAGGTTCTGCTTGACGTTGTCTTGGCCGCCCTGGCCGCCGAAGGCGCCGGCTTGCACGTTCTGGCCCTGGAGGGTCAAGTCTTCATCGGACTGCACGTCGGGGAGCGCGACACCAAGGTCAATCCCCTTGTTCACCAGCTTTGCGGAATCGAAGTTAGACTGATCAGCGGTTGCCGTCGCCTCGGCGTTGCCACCGGACTTGAAATCAACATTGGGATAAGAGTGGCTCATCATAATCTCCTCAAGGTACTGAAGGTTGCTAATAAAGTTAAAATCGCGTACGCCAAACTCTACTGCAGAGGTTGTGCCATATAATTTTCAGGTCTAGGCTTTTTTTTTCAAGCCTTTGATTTATAAATAAACCAGCCAACTCGTTACCTTCTTTTTGCGCTCACAAAACGCTTCACACTGACTTCTTCCCGAAAATCACCCAAAGTATTGTCTTTCTATACGAGACAAGATCGTCCATTATGTTGGACGTCGTTCTCAGCTAGTTCTGTAATCTTGGGAACTGACATGCCTCGTGCTATTGGTCACGGGATTCTCATTGCGCTGGCCAAGCGCAAGCAACCGAATTACTCTTATGTTGGTATAGCGTACCCACAAAAATTGGAAGTGCGATCATGTCCAGCGTTCGTTTCACCCTTTGCTTGCTCGTCGCCGGCTGCCCTCTGCTGACGAATTGCACGCCCCCCGCTGAAGGACCCATCCGACCCAGTGACCTCACACTCACGCTCAGCTGGGACCCAAATCCCGCGGAGGATGAGGTGACCGCCTACCATATCGTTAAAGGGCGCGCCCGCAATGCGAACACGCCCCTCACCACCGTGGACGGGCAGACCACTCGTGTGCAATACGATGCCCATCAGCTGGGCCTTGAGCTCAACGATCGAATCTGTTTTCGCGTAAAGGCCGAGAACGCTCAGGGATTTTCCGATTTGAGTGACGCCGCATGTACGACGATTACTGCTGACGACATATAGAGATACGGCTTTTTCAAAAATGCGAAGTTTTTAGCTCACCCACCACGCTGATAATTGCTTTCGGTACATTCTTCGAGTGTGTCTCACTTATCCAGGAGCTGTTTTGGAGCTGAGATCAGAGAGATCATAGACAGACGAGTCCAGGTATTTGACGGCCTAATAGATGCGCTGCAAATCCTCTCGACCGCTGTCAGAACGAAAGCCGTCGTGCTCGATTCAACGGCTCAGGTTTTCGGCGCCGTAAGGTAGTCCCGCAAATATTGAATTGGTTTCTATTGATAGGTCTGGCCTCGACGGTTCACGTTTGTGGCGATGTATACCGTCGCACCACCATCAAGTTTCGGCACAATGCCGAGTCGGGCTCTACTATCGGTTAGTGGAATCGGTTCGCGACAACGACGCCGTGCGCCAACGTATGCTGCTCAATTTAGGGCGCTATTTTGAACTGCATTGAAGGAACGCCTGGCAATCTACAGGCAAAATTGTCCGCGTAGGCTACTGGCAAGCAAATGCTCTGAGACTATCGGAGAGGTACAACCTAAGGGCTTGATTTTCCTGGTGCCCGTCGAGGGACTTGAACCCCCAACCTGCTGATTACAAATCAGCTGCTCTACCGGTTGAGCTAGACGGGCCTCCATTGACGCATCAGAATGCACCGAATCCCTACCAGATACAAGACGCTTGCCGCCTGCCCTAATCCAAAGGCAATGAGTGAATTGGCAGGCAATCATACTCTCCTTTACATGGTGCCAGACAAGGTTCGCCATCCATCCATGCACCTGATTCCTCGATTGGAAGCCGGGACAACATTAAATGATAAAGAGCTACCTATCCTTGACGTAAAAATAGTAGCGAGTGGTCCGGGCGCTCTTTTGGCCAGAGTTAAACTGGCGACAGACGTTAGCACCAGCGGTATTGCGTAACTGACGTATCGCCTAGTGTGCCGCTCTGACTAGACAATGGCATAAATCTCGCTCCTTAAACTTCTTAGCGAGCACCACGGCGCCTGCAGCCGTGGGCGCAAGCCGCGCTTCCGTCGCAATGACCTTCTGAATCATTTTGTCACACACCCTATCTCGCCCTCATGTCTGTCCTGCCCGCAACCGATCGCAAGGAAGACCTCAGAATTAAGGGTAGTCTCAAGGCACCGGTGAATAATGGCGCGTAACGTGCTGCTCGCGTTGACTGGCCTGCTGTGCCTCCTTGAAGCAGCAATCGCCGATGAAACGGTCCTGAGCAATGGAGACAGATTGACGGGCACAGTAGTTAGCATGGCCGACGGCCACCTCGTTGTGCATTCTCCCTATGCAGGTGAGATCAGCATCGCCTGGCAGGACATTGCAACGCTACGTACCGATCAGTCCGTCCAAATCCTGCTCGATGACGAAACAATGCTGCATGGGCTCCTGCTCTCCGCCGGCACCGGTCGCGTGCGCATTCGAGCACCGGGAATCGGTAAAACCGAAGCAATCGATCTCATGCGAATCGCCTATATCAACCCACCGCTGGAGGTCATTGGCCGGAGCGTCACGGTGAGCGGTATCGTGAATCTCGGTTTCATGGGTACCACAGGTAACAGCGACACCATGCAGTTGCATGGTGACTTCGAAAGCGTTTTCAGGAGTAGAACGACTCGTTATACCCTCGGAGGAGAGATAAACCACGAATCAGAAAGCGGGCGTAACACGGTGGCAAACTGGCAAGCCTATACCAAATATGACGCTTTCTTGACGCCCGAATGGTACCTTTTTGTAAATCTCGGGTTTGAACGCGACCGCTTCAAAGACATCAACCTGCGGGCCAATTTAGGTCCCGGAAGCGGTTATTACGTGTGGAAGTCGGAGCGGCGAAACCTTGCCCTAGAAGGCGGCTTCAATTATGTCAATGAGGACTTAATCGCAGATCAAGACCAATATTACGCGGCAGGTCGCTGGTCAGTCGAGGCGGACTACTTTGTCTATAGGCGACTCGCCCAATTCTTTCATCGTCATGTCGGGCTTGTGGCGCTGGAAAGCGCCGGCAACGTTACGATCCGCAGCAAAACCGGATTTCGCTTGCCCTTTACGGACCATCTCAGCACTACCCTTCAGGTGGACGTAGACTGGGACAGCAAGCCATCCACCGGGACGAAAAGCACCGATACCCGCTACATCGTTAAAGTCGGATACCTGTGGTAAGCCAGACGTAACGCGCCCCTAACTTGCTCTAAGGCAATTGGGAGTTCCTTAAAAAATATTGTGAGCGCCGTGGTTTTTTAGAACACTCTCTGAGCTTTTTTTGTCCACGACATAAAAGAAATCCGCGATACGCTGCCGTTGCCGACGCCCGCTTCCTGCGCGTTATAGCTGTTCCTAGTTGCACGCATAATAGCCTTCCACAAGTAAGCGTTTCGAATAATGGGCATGGTCGTCATTTCGGCACCTTTTTCCGCCGGTGTGACAGCCCACTTCCTGGTCTCAAGGGACGCCATGAATACATCCTCGTAGGCTTGAAGTCCGGCATCCCTGCCGGACACACCCTTATGGTAAGGCAATGAGCTAGCTGCAGATTCTCGCCACGCTCTTACCTTCTCAATGGTCACGCTGACGAAACAAAGACCAAGGCCGAATAATCGCTCAAAATGACGAATTGTTATCGGACCAAGTAAGAACCGCTGTAACGAGCGTCGGAACCAAAGCGACGTAAACGACTGTCTCAGTACCTCTTTTGGAAGAGCACAAGTCTCAACCTCCACGCAGGCTACTCAGGGTCAAGACCTTGATCCATCGTTATGCAGTACACTGGGATCTAATTATTCAAAGCAACGGACTCTCGGATGGCCAATGCCCTCTGGAGGTGCGATCAATGATATCGCGGTAGAAATCCAACAGCCGGTGTGCACACGAGTGCGCCAACCAGTTCTTCATGTACTGTCGTCCCTTAACAGATTGCGGAACCTCGTGCCGTCCCCCTCCGACGAACTCGCGCCATTCGATTCCCATTGGAATAACGGCTATCTTGGCAGTAACGCCCTATGCCTGCAACTGTTGCCGCATCGCCGTCGAAGGGGCAACGATGGCATCCACGCGATTGCACTACCAACGCGATAGCCAGCGTACCGCGAATCTGAGCAACGAAGGCGGAACAAATCGGGCGTAATATTCCAGGTAGCCTTCAAAGAGGGGGGGTAAGTTCCGATTCCGGGCAAACGCAAAAAACTTACGGCTGAAGATGTCAATTGAGGTAGAGGCACCATTGACTCTCGGAAAAAACACATCGGAAATCATCAAAATGCGCACAATCTCCTCCGCAACAAGAAAGCCAATTATAGGACCGACGTCGAGAACAACCATCGCTTGAGTCAGTTCCTTTTGTACTCTTCATAAGCGCCGCAGCAGCATCAATGTCAGAGCTCCAGTGACAACGCGCAAATTGACGCTTGCTTCATTATGAGCATATTGTCCATCGAATGGCTTAGATAAAATGCAACTATGGTGAGCGTGACGCCTAGGGAAGACTATGTGGGAGTAGCCGCAGGATGAGTATCGATCTTTTCATCAATTACGCCATCCAGTTTTTGGGAACCGGGGCGGCATTTTCCCTAGCTTATCGGTCCTTTCAAAAGCGCCGAATCCAGTTAGGAGCTGAACCAACACTGCCTCAATATTTTACCCGTAAAAGCACTTACTGGATTGGTATTGCATTTTACTGCACGTTCATGGCAGCAATTTACTTTTTGCTTACTTGGAGCTGGCTACCGTTAGAACCGCTCGTCACTCTGACTGTAAAAAACATCAACTCTGGAGAATTAGCGAATCTGCTTAAAAGCTTGGACGGTACCACAATCATGCCATTGATTACCGCCGGGTTATTTCTATTTTTTATCTCTTGGGAAAGTAAATTCAATCCATTACTTATTTTGAGAGACAGTATCCACGATGCCTTTGCAATCCCCACAAAGGCGGTAGAAGTCTATAATGCCTTAATTACATCCCGGCTATCGGCTGTCGATAATAGATTAAAGTCGCAGATTGCTAATCGTCTTCTCGCACCAAGCATCGACCCCGGCGACTTCGAAAAATCCAGCGCAACAGTTGAATATAAATGGGCTCATAACTGCCTTCTTTTTGACCAGATACAAAATTATGCCAATCAACCATCGTTTCGGCGTTTCTTTAGTGAACCTTCTTTGAAGTGGGGCGCCATCTGTATCTCCTACAACGCCATGTCCGAAAAGATAGCAGTCTGGAAGGAGGCGGAGCCGCACTATACTAAGACCCTCATTTTGATAAAGGAACTAGACCACCTGACCGGTCTGCTTTGTCGCTTACTCGCGTCATTGGTCGTCTTCGGAAGCTCCAGCGAAAACGATATCTGGGCAACAGTGAGACAACTTGGCGGCAATGTCCATGAAGCACGGTTGAAACACACCTATAAGTATGTCCTGCTGTTCACGGCCGCCACCGCCATTGGTGTGATAGTGGGCCGAGAGGTTTCGATCTTGCTACACAACGCCTTCATATATCCCGATAAGCCTCTAGCGCACTTTGATGACAACACCCTCAGATGGATTGCGTATGCTATTCCCATGTATATACTGCCCATAGCACTTGTGTTTGTTTCGCGAACGCTCGCATTCAGACGTCAACACGAGCAATTCAATCGGTACTATGGCTTTTATATGGTAATGATGGTAGCCGGATTTGTTGTCAGCACTACTGTCTCAGCTCTAATCTTGGAACTGACTTACTACGACAGAGACTACTTCAATTTTCCGAAAAGCTTTATTCAACATATGCGCTGGGGTATTTTGCCGGCGCTTATGTGTGGCTTTGTGGCCTATCGGATGGACATCCCGGCTAGCGAATCAGAATCTTTAAGCAAACTCGTCACAAGCGCTGTGCTGCGCTTTCTAGGCTGGGGATCCGTGGCTGTCATTATCATGCTTTATGCCACCGACGATATGACCATAGAGGAGCCGAATCTGCGCTTTACGATTGTCGGTACGGCGTTTTTCGTCGTCGGTTTCTTGGGATTGGCTGCCCGCTTCAAAACGGCCAGGCCAAGTGAATGAATCAACCTTCAGAGGGTGTTTTCTGGCATCTGCTGGGCGACCGCCATTAGAAGCTGTTATAAAAAATGTCGCGAGCGACATTTTTAAAATAATTTCTTAGCAAGGGCTCAATTCGTTACCGATAAAAGTTTCCGTGGTAAAACAAAGAGCGAAGAGAAAATTTGCGAGGGAGGGCAATCACGCCCTCCCATTTGGCAGTCACGATCAGTATCTCGGCTTGCGCGATACGCGTTCCTCGCGAGGCTTCGCCTGATTGACCTTAATGCTGCGCCCTTTGAGCGCGGACCCATTCAACACCTTGATTGCTTCGTCTGCCTCCGAATTATTGGGCATTTCTACAAAGCCGAAACCCTTTGACTGTCCTGAAAATTTGTCGGTGATAATATTTACACTCGACACCTCTCCAAACTGGGAAAATGCACTTCTCAGATCGTCATCGGTTAAGTTGTAAGGCAAATTACCAACATAGATATTCATATCAGTGCTCATCACTACGCGGGTTTATCGCGATCGCGCTACCAATTGACTACCCGCACCAATCAATCGACAGCAGTCAGCCAGGGCTTGGCCAAATTCCACCCACTATTAAACCCGAGACCGGACATATATATCACCATTCTTATACGGGCGCGATCTATCGCATAAGAAGCCGTGGCATTGTGGGATCATCAAAAAAGCCTTTTAGAAGATTCCCCCCCTATTTAAATGTTAAATGCAGGCGCCGCTATCACTGTAACCAAGAAGGCAGCTCACCGCGGGCAGGCATGACGATGTGCTTGACGCGATGAACCCCCTGGACATTGAGCACTTCATCGATAGCTTCCCCCGACGGCGGGGTATCGAGGTTCAGCACGCCGATAGCCGGGCCACCCTGGTATGCTTTCTCTCGACCCACCGCCATTTGTGCGATGTTGACCTTGTGTTTGCCCAAAATAGTACCCACCGCACCGATGATGCCCGGCATGTCCTCGTGGCAGAACAGCAACACGTGGCCATCCAGATAGGCTTCCAATCGGTAATTGTCCATGCGCACAAGCCGCGGCATGTTGTTGCCGAACAACGTGCCGCCCGCACGCGAAATTGAGCCATCGCCGGTTACCTCAGCGGTCATAGACGAGCTGAAGGCACCCATTCGGTGGGTCAGCTGCTCAGAGAGCCTGATGCCCCGCTCTTGCAGCAGCATCTCCGCGTTGACGTTGTTCACCGGCGACTCTAACGCCCGCTCTAGCAGACCTGCACAAAATGCCGCCGTCAATAGCTTGGTGTCTCGCTGTGTCACCTCACCCGCATAACGTAATAGGCAGGACTCGGTAACGCCCTCGTGCCATTGTGTAATCAGCAGGCCGAGACGATAGGCCACGTCGAGGTAGCCGCGCAGAGACTCCATCGTCTTCGGATCGACCGCGACCATATTGACGGCATGCCGAATCTCACCGGTGCTCAAGAAGTTGACCAGCAGCTGTACGGCCTCAACGGCTACCTGGGTCTGCGCTTCTTCAGTGCTGGCGCCGAGATGAGGCGTGCACAGGGCGTTGGGCAATTCAAACAAGGGACTGTTGGTACAAGGCTCACTACCGTAGACATCGAGCGCCACCCCACCCAGTTTTCCGCTATTCAGCCCTTCCAACAATGCAGCTTCGTTATAGATCCCCCCGCGAGCGCAGTTGATGAGTCGCGCGTCCGGCTTCAGTAGAGCGATTTCTTCGGCGTCGATTAAGTCTTTTGTTTCCGATGTCAACGGCGTATGCACGGTCAAATAGTCGACCTTGGGCAACATCTCGCGCACGCTCTCTACGGGCTCGACGCATAGCCGCTTCGCCTGCTCGGGGGAAAGAAACGGATCATACCCTAGCACGCGCATCTGAAAGGCTACCGCTCTCTTGGCAACTTCCTGACCGATACGCCCCAGACCGACGATACCCAGTGTCTTGTTCGCCAGCTGAACCCCCATGTAAGTTTTTCGATCCCAACGCCCCTCCTTTAGGCTCTGATTGGCCGGCGCCACATTGCGGGACAATCCCAGCATTAGCGCAAAGGTATGCTCAGCGGTGCTAACGGTGTTGCCGGTGGGCGTATTCATGACGACAATACCCTGGCGTGTCGCGGCCGCCTTGTCGATATTGTCGGTGCCTACACCAGCGCGCACGATAGCACGGAGCTTCCGATTTCCCTCCAGGGCGTGAGCGTCGATCTTGACGCCGCTGCGGCAGATCGCGCCGTCGTAGTCGAGCAGAGCCTGGCGCAGCCCATTGCCCGTTAACCCGGTCCGTATGTCGTAGGTGATACCTCCGGCTGCATCGAGCAATTCCAGGCCTTCTTTAGCGATGTTGTCCAAAACAATAACGCGGAGCATCAGCTATGTCTCCCGCACGCCTTCCAGCGATTAAATTTAAAGAATAGATAAGAGGATGTTTTAAAAACCGTCTGCGCTTGCTATAGCCGCGTTGTGCGCTGGCACGAAATCCTTGTTTGAAAGAGCGTCTAAGGGTTGGCTCGACAACCCAGAGGCGTTTCGCCTTGTTTTGCTATGCCCGCGTTCGCAACACGCTGCAGAAATGCCGACTTTCTCTCGATGCCAAAGGAAAGCCCGCCACCTTACAGCGGCGGGCTTGATGCGAAGACGCTCCATCGAATCAAGAACGTGCATTTTGCAAAATGGTAATTCCCTTTAATAGATTTAGAGCTTGATAAAGGGTGAAGTCCTCGGTGGCAAGCTCACCGTTCTTGGAATCCTTCTTGTTGGCTGGCTTGCCTGCCTTTATTTTACCTAATGAATCGGCTGGCACTTCATCGTCTAAAAGTTCTTCCTGAAGGTGCCGGGCTAGGTCAGCTTCTTGTAATCCGTCGAGATCGGTGGTTTCCACGTTTGCAACTTTGACGTTGTCAAGCACGATATCGGGCTCAATGCCTTTCGCTTGGATGCTCAACCCCTTAGGCGTGTAGTAGCGTGCCGTCGTCAGCTTAAGCGCTGAGCCATTTTCCATCGGCAATATGGTCTGCACCGAGCCTTTGCCGAAAGTCTTGCTTCCCATGACGATGCCACGCTTGTGGTCTTTCAACGCACCGGCAACGATCTCCGAGGCCGAGGCGGAACCTCCATTGACTAGCACCACCAACGCTGCTCCATCAAGGATGTCGGTAGGCTTCGCATTAAAAGTGAGCTTGGCATCATCCATCCGTCCCTCGGTATAGACAATTATCCCTTTCTTTAAGAAAGCATCTGCCACGGCCACGGCAGCACTGAGCACGCCCCCAGGGTTGTTCCTTAAGTCGAGTACCATCCCTTTGAGGGATCCGCCATTTTCTTTTTTGAGTGCGGTCATTGCGTCGCGCAAGTTTTCTCCTGTGTGCGACTGAAATTGGGTGATACGCACGTAACCGTAGCCTCGATCAAGCATCCGGCTTTTCACACTGACAACTTTGATGACGTCTCGCGTGATGGTCAGCTTGAGCGGCTTTTCGACACTATCCCGGATGATGGTCAAAGTAATATTTGTTCCGGGTGCCCCGCGCATGATCCTAACGGCCTCACTCAGAGTCATGCCTTTGACGGGAGTGTCATCGAGACGAATGACCAGGTCGCCGGCCTCCACTCCAGCCCGCTGGGCGGGAGTGTCATCGATAGGAGCGATGACTTTGACGAAGCCATTCTCCATGCCGACCTCAATGCCGAGCCCGCCAAATTCACCGCTGGTTCCGGCTTGCAGCTCTTCGTAGTCTTCAGGGATCAGATAGGAGGAGTGCGGATCGAGTCCCGACAGCATGCCCTTGATGGCGTTCTCGAGCAGCGTTTTATCTTCCACAGGTTCGACATAATCCTGCTTTATTTTTGCGAAGACCTCGCTAAACGTACGCAGCTCGTCAAGGGGTAGATTGCGGTCTTCGCTGCGTTCAGCGAAGACCCCTTGTCCAAGAGAAACAAGAATTCCTAGCGTCAGTCCGAAGACTAATACAACCAGATTGCGAGGGGTGAGATTATGGGTAATACCCTTCATGAATACCTCCGGCGCACCAAGGCGATCGAATAGAATACAAGGCATTAATCATCGATTACAAGTGCTTTCCTGCCGCCTCCGGCGACAGCCTCGTTGCACCAGTTGTCGGGATCCTGAGGAGTGCCCTTGTGTCGAATTTCAAAGTAAAGTCCCGGTTCGATGTTTCCTCCGCTGTCACCGACTGTGGCAATTAATTCGCCGACCTGTACCCAATCACCCACCTCTTTGTAGAGGCTTTGGTTGTGACCATAGAGGCTCATGTAACCCCCGCCATGATCAATAATGAGTAGTAGCCCAAAACCGCGCAGCCAATCCGCAAAGGCGACGCGTCCGTGCCAAATTGCTCGTACCGGCTGACCTCTCGGGCTGGCGATCCACACGCCTTTCCACCTTAGGGATCCGAGCCGTCGCGGCGCTCCAAATCGATGTACGATGGAGCCTCTCGAAGGCCATTGGAGTTTTCCCTTGAGTGAGGCAAAGGGCTTCCCTTGGTCAAGGGTGTCTGGAATATCGCTGAGTTTTAAAGCTTCTCTGATCCCAGCTAATAACTCTTCAAGCCGCTCTTTATCTCGCTCCAGCCGAGTGATCTCATCCCCATCTTGCCGAATTTTTGCCCGCAGTTGCGATAGTATAGCCCTCCGGCCCAAACGTTGCGCTTCTAATTGCTGTCCTGTTTGGATCTGTTCACTTCGAAGCTCTGCAAGCGTTGCTGACTGCCTTTCAACTTCCAGTTCCACCCTCTGCAGGCGAGCAACCCGCCTCATCGTCTCTTCGATCTGCCAAGCACGAATGCTTGTGGCATACCGATGATATGACATGAGTCGAGCCACGGTGGCCGGTTCCTGCTGATTCAACAGCACCTTTAAAACGTCCTGCTGACCCATAGCGTAAGCCACCCGAAGCTGTCGACCGAGTCGCCTGCGCTGATCCTTAAGCGCGCTCGATTCTCTCGTCTGGTCACTGCGGAGATCTTCAAGTATCGCCTGTTGCGCTTCCAGGGCATGCTCGAGGCGACGCAGTTCGCTACCGGCGTGAGCAATCGCCAGCTCGGTGCGTTTCAGACTCCCTTCTAAAGTCGCCTTCACAGTCTGTGTCGCGTTGAGTTGGACGTTGAGTTCCTTAATGCGCATACGCAGCTCTTGAAGAGCTTGTTGTACCTCTGTTTCCTGCTTTGAGGAATCGGCAGAGCCTGGGATCGGCGGTAGCGACATCAAGCCAAACGTGAGTAGCAATACAATGGCGACATGAGCTCGGGCCGTCCTTTGATTGCGGTTCACACATTCGCCTCCTTGCTATTAGCTCAATGTAATGCCTTGTGCACGTCATATACTCTCAGTGTCATACTCATCCCATCGGCCATGTACGGACGCTGCTCGCTGCAGACACAGGGATTGTTTCTGGTAGCCTGTCTGCCACGCTATCGGCCAGAGACCCGTGGCCTTTTGCGTCCCATCGTCCTCTCAAGGGCCTCTCAAGGATGATAGGGATCTTTCTATCATCATGTGGTAATATTAGACAGTTATAAAAAAGAAGTGTGAGTTGTTGCAATGCGGCTTGCCATTGTGTTCGAGTTTTAGCGTCGGTGCTGCTGGAGCGAGCGTCGCAATGAGAGCATGAGGGACAGGCTTTTGACGCGTTTTGAGAGAGATTTTTCTTTAAAATCTGGTCCAGTGTATGGACTTTAATGAGACGGAGAGGGAAGGACGAGACCTTGCTTTGCTTGGCGTCACGCTGCCTATGGACGATAGTGGTCTAAAAGCGCTTATGGCTCGCGATGAGGATATCGAGCGTGCGTCGCGATCGATGAAAGCCATTGCCCATCCATTGCGTCTTAAGATTCTATGCACGCTGGGTGGTAGTGAGGTCAGTGTGCAGGATATCGTTGATGAGGTGGGGACATCTCAGAGCAACATTTCGCAACACCTCGCTATCTTGCGCGACAAGGGTATTTTAACGGCTCGCAAGGATGCGAATCGAGTGTACTACCGGGTCGGCGATGCGCGCACGCTGCGTCTTATTAGTATGATGCGCGAAGTTTTCTGCACCCAAATGTAAGCAGCCGTATCATGACGAATTGCTGTGCTTGCCAATGTTGTCAGGCGATGTAGCGCAGCTGATTGAGCCTTTCCGCCGCGGTTTCTAAATCAATTCCCAGATAGTCGTAGTTAAAATGGAGCGACTCCCCGAGTTTGCCTCAAACCATTGGGGCCTTATGCTGGCCCTGACGGGTATCCTTGCCGCGCTTGTGGGCACCTTTGTCTATCCTAGGATACAAGGGATCCGCAAGGTTACTCCCTTAGATGCCACGCAGATGATTAATCGCGAGGAGGCCGTGGTACTGGATGTGCGCGGCGATGCTGAATTTAACGAAGGCCACATTTTAAATTCACTGCACATACCTATGAAATATCTGTCCGAGCAGATGCGTAAGCTGGAAAAGCACCGTTCGCGGCCAATCATCACCGCTTGCCGCTCAGGCCAGCAGTCCGCCGGGGCTTGCGCCATGCTGCGAAAACACGGATTCGAGCGGGTGTATAATTTAAGCGGTGGGATTCTTGCTTGGCAAAATGCCAGCTTACCTTTAACCAAGAAGTAATCACTGGTTTATTCCGAAGAATCAAACCCGTTGGTGCCCGCGGCACCGCCCTCGGAGGAAAACTATGCCTGAACCTGGCGAGCACAGCAAACCCGAGTCTCCTTCGGGAACCACGGACGGCCAGTTTGCTATCCACAAAATCTATGTCAAAGATCTTTCTTTTGAAACCCCCAATTCGCCAGCCATTTTCCGGAATGAATGGCGTCCCCAGGTTGATATTCAACTGCACAGCGAGGCGAAACGCATTGAGCCCGATCTCTACGAGGTGGTGCTTTCAGTCACCGTGACCTCCAAGCTTCAGGAGACGACGGCGTTCCTGGTAGAGGTGCATCAGGCAGGTATCTTTGGGATTGCTGGCGTGCCGGAGGGACATCTCGGCCCGATGCTGAGCAGCTTCTGCCCAAATCTCCTGTTTCCCTACGCGCGGGAAACGGTGTCCGATCTCGTCGCACGCGGAGGCTTCCCGCAATTCTTGCTGGCGCCGGTTAATTTTGATGCCCTTTATGCAAAGCACTTGGAGGATGCGCGCAAGGCGTCACGACAATCCGACCCAAAACCCGAACAAACGTCGAGCGATTCGCTTCACTGATTGCAAAGTGTTTGACAGACACTTCCGGGGACCGGGGGCCGGTCGGCGCCATCAACCGGCCTTGCCCTCGCCTAGGGCACGCCGCTCAGCGTAATAGCCGCTGATGACCCCAGCACAAGAGCCCATTGCGGTGCTCGGTAGCGGCTCATGGGGTACAGCACTTGCGGTGCTGCTAGCCCACAGCGGACAGTCCACCATGCTCTGGAGTCGAGATCCAGTGCAAGTGGTGAATATGCGCAAGTCGAGGCGCAATGAGCGCTTTTTACCGGACACCGAATTTCCGGCCAGCCTTCAAGTAACCGATAACCTTGTGGAAGCGCTCAAACAGGCCCGTGATGTGCTCGTTGTTGTGCCGAGCGCTGCTTTCCGAACCGTTGTTGCGAGCATAAGACAACAGCTACGAAACGGCATGCGCATAGCGTGGGGAACCAAAGGCTTTGAGCCTGGTACCGGTCAGCTATTGCATCAGGTGGTGTCCAATCTCGTGGGGCAGCGGGTGCCGTCGGCCGTTATTTCGGGGCCGACCTTTGCCCGTGAAGTGGCGAGCGGGTTACCGACGGCGGTGACCGTGGCTACGACAAACCCGCATTTCGCAGCGCAACTGACCGAGCGGCTGCATTCCAAGCGGTTCCGCGTCTATACCAGCACCGATCTTATCGGTGTGCAAGTTGGCGGCGCTGTGAAGAATGTGTTGGCGGTCGCAGCGGGAATCGCGGATGGTTTAGGATTTGGCGCCAACACTCGAGCGGCTTTGATCACCCGCGGGCTGGCAGAGCTCACCCGCCTCGGAGTGGCGCTCGGTGGTCAACCAGGTACTTTTACGGGCCTCGCCGGTCTCGGCGATCTGGTGCTGACATGCACCGATGATCAATCGCGCAATCGGCGGTTTGGGCTTGCCCTCGGGCGCGGAGCGGCTGTGAAAGCGGCCCAGTCGCAGATTGGCCAGGTTGTGGAGGGCGTGGAGGCTGCGGCGGTGGTCGTTTCCTTAGCCCGTCAATACCACGTGGAGATGCCGATTTGTGCTGAGGTGGACCGTGTGCTGCGGGGAGTGCGCACGCCGCGTGCAGCGGTGGACAGCTTATTGGCCCGCGATCTGAAGCCGGAGCTGGGGTAGGTGCCCGGGGCGGTGGCGCTACACTGCTATGTCAAGCGCAGTAGGTTTTTCCAATAGCTTCTAAGCAAAATCGTGCTGGCGCCAAGCCTCATACAACACAACGGCTACCGCATTGGAAAGATTTAAGCTGCGGTTGCCCGCACGCATCGGGATACGCAGGGTCTGCGCCTGGGGTAATGAGTGCAGCAGGGCGGCAGGCAAGCCACGAGTCTCTGGCCCGAAAAGTAACGCGTCACCCGTCTGGTAACGCAGATCGGCGTAGCAGCGGGTAGCTTTGGTGCTAAATCCGAGGAGGCGAACCGGCTTCGCTGCTCGCTCAAAGAGCTCTAGCGAATCATGCACTTGTACCGTGGCCCATTCCCTATAATCAAGCCCCGCTCGGCGGAGTCGCCGATCATCGAGATCGAATGCCAATGGACGAATCAGGTGCAGCACGGCGCCCACGTTTGCGCAGAGGCGTATAATGTTGCCCGTGTTGGGAGGTATCTGCGGTTGATATAGCACGACATTGAACATCGAGCATACCGAGCAAGTGATCAAACTCCTACAATTGGCGTTCTGCGGGCTGGACTTTGCCACTCCGTTAGTATTGCTATCAGGCTGTGTCGGGTTTGGTGCCGAATATACGCGGGTTGCAGGATTTTCCCAGCGCGATGTTGGCGCCGTTTGCCTGAAAGGCACAACGGCCAAAGCCCGCCTCGGCAATTCACCCCACCGCATCTTCGAAACACCCGCTGGAATGTTAAATTCCATCGGGCTGCAAAACCCGGGGTGCCGTTACGTGGTGGATGTGATTCTCCCGCAGCTCGACTTCTCGGAAACTCGCTTCATCGCCAATCTTTCCGGCTCGACCGTCGAGGAATATGCGGAAATTGCCCGTATTTTTGACGATTCCTGCATTGATGCAATGGAAATCAACATCTCTTGTCCCAATGTAAAAGAGGGTGGAGTTGCCTTTGGAAATGATCCAGATATGGCGGCCCGCGTGGTGGAGGCGTGCCGTGCATCGACGAGCAAGCCGGTTATCACCAAGCTGTCCCCCAATCAGACTGACATAGCGGAAAATGCGCGCCGCTGTATTGATGCGGGGACCGATGGCCTTTCTGTAATCAATACCCTCATGGGTATGGCGATTGACGCTGAAACGCGTCGTCCGGTGTTGGGGGCCAACCAGGGGGGATTGTCTGGACCTGCCATCAAGCCCATCGCCTTGCTCAAGGTCCATCAGGTTTACCAAGTGGCGCGACCCCATGGGGTGCCAATAATAGGTCAAGGAGGCATTGCCTGTGGTGAGGATGCTATCGAGTTCTTGATAGCGGGCGCCACGGCCGTTGGCATCGGCACGGCCCTCTTCTATGACCCATTGCTGTGCGCTAACATCAACTCGAGCATTGTCGATTATCTCGAACGTCACAACCTCGCGCATGTGTCTGCCCTGACAGGATCCCTGGAATTAAACTCTTAGAAGCTGTTGAGGCCTGACTTTCTCATTTGGGATCAATGCCAATGGGTCCGCTGACGCTCGTAAACCAGCCCGCCGTCGGAATAAGCCTGTCTAAGATGTGCTGATAGGCTTGCTCATCCACCATAACTTTGGAGACCGTGTGCAGATCGGGCGCGAGTTGGAAGGCAAGCAAGGTTGCGCCATACAGTAGGATCGACAGGCGCCACGACCGCCACGAGAAAAGCTTCAATGCCGTCCCAAAAGAGCGTTTAACCTTTACGCCACCGAGATCGATGCTATAAACCTCATCCAGTATCAGGTGAACCATATACCCAAGGGTGACAAAGGTGCCGGCCATCCAGGAGGTGAAGGCTGGGAGTGCGAAGTGGTGGTGAGCCACGGCAGCGGTCGTGAAGCCACAGAAAAACGCGGCGGGAACCGAATGGAAAAGTCCTCGGTGGCTCGTTAGGCGCGTAAAGATCCAGAGTACTGCGTAGCGTATGCCGACGAATACGCCCAACCAAATAGCGACCAATTCCGCCAGGGTAAAACGTGCCGCCAAGCCAAAAACGGTGGTGAAAGCGGCTAATAGCGACGCGAGGAAAAAGCCCACTCTGAGGGAACGGGAATGATCGGAGTCCAAATCTGGTAGCAAACCACCGACGGTACCTAGCGTAAAGTACAAAGTAACTTCCTTGACGGATGCCAGATCGGCAATCAGCAGGCTGGTGGCTGAGAGCCCGCATAAGGACATGGCCGTGCCGGCATGAACATTCAGTGTTGCCATTGACGGTAGAACATAATGCCTGCTTACTTTAGGGGTACTTGCTTATCCAGCCAAGGGCACAGATCGACCGTGCTCGGGGCGTCTGCAAAAGCGTTTGCGGGTAAAGGACAATCTTTATTACATCACATTGGAGTCGACGCAATTGTATCTGTCAAGCGGCTAATCGCTTTAATGGCCTGGCAGACACGTAAGGCTACCCTCAGGTCGGGCAGGCGGTGATTGTTACAGTGTTGCCGATTCTCTAATCCGGTCCGTGCGCACGGAATTGTGACGCCGATTCTCTCAACGGTAGGATTACGCCAAGTCTTTAGGAGTAGGCTGCTAGTGGATTGTGAGCGGTGTTCTCGGGGGGATGCTGAAGCTTGCCGTGCGCAAAATACAAATCCGCACGCCAGCGGGTGCTTACCGGCGCGGCTAGGCAGTTTCTGCTCGCGTCAAAGGGCCAAAAGAACGCTGTGCTAGGTGTTTTCAGTCATAATCTGCTGCCGATTTTTCTCGCCGTATGTGCCGGCTATGCGCTGTCTGCTTCACTGCGTATAGACGCGCGCCCCTTGTCACAAGTTGGCTTCCTGGTGTTTTCCCCCTGTCTAGTTTTTGACATTATTGTGGATACGGCCTTGCCCAGTGAGGCTGTGGTGCGGATGGTTGGCTTTACCAGCGCAAGCCTATTGGGACTTGGAGCCGTAACCGCTTTACTGGCGCGCTGCCTATGCTGGCCACGCCCCCTCACAGCCTCGGCTATCTTGGTTGTGCTGCTTCCCAATTCAGGTAACCTTGGGTTGTCGGCAACGCTCTTCGCCTTTGGTGAACAAGGTCTCGCCCACGCCAGTGTCTTCTTTGTGACTTCGGCTGTCATTACGTTCACCGTCGGGGTTTTCATTGCATCACTCGGCCGAGCGCCCCTCGCCGAGGCATTGTGGGGCCTTGTCAAGGTTCCAGCAATTTGGGCTGTCATGCTCGCCCTACTCTCCATCAATACCGGCTGGAGTCTGCCGCTCCCGGCGCGCCGAGCCACGGAGCTTCTGGCTGAGGCATGCATTCCCACTTTCTTGGTTATTCTGGGCATGCAGCTCCACGGCACGGCGTTGACTGGACCGCTCTCCAAAGTAATTGCCGCCTCGGGCATTCGTTTGGCCGGCGGCTTTACTTGGGGATTTATGCTTACTTCTGCATTCGGATTGGAAGGTGCCGCTCAACAGGCGGCCGTGCTGCAATCGGCGATGCCCTCGGCAGTCATCTGCAGTGTCCTCGCCAGCGAGTATGACGTAGAGCCTGCCTTTGCGACTTCGGTGGTGTTCGTGACAACGCTCGTAAGCCCGCTCGTCCTGACACCCATCGTTGCAATGCTGAGCCCTTGAGATGGATGAGGGACCGTGTGTCTTGTCGCGAGAGATTTACGGACAAAGCCTGAAGCAGCATTCAGAACACGCAAAGGTGCCGAGAACGACATCAAGGGTTACCCAAAATAAAAATGGCCGGGTTCGTAACGGAAGCCCGGCCGAGTAATCCTTTGCGCATTGAGGAGAAGGACAGTGGCGTCCATCCCTGGAGCGCCGAGCCTGTCAAAAAAAAGCCATTCCTTTGGCCCTCAGGGAATAAAAGGCAAAACCTATACCACCTATACCCACGATGTGGCAATCAAGGGACCTTCGTCTTGCCTCTCGTTTCTTTGCGGCTATTTCTGAGGCCGCGCTTCGATGCTGATCTCTTGGCGCTCGAGCTCATCGAAGGCCCACTGAAGCAGCGCGGCGGTTGCCATTGACAGAGAGCCCACGACTCGCTCGTCGAGACTGGATTTAAGTTCCTGCGAAATTGGAATGTTAATCAATGTCGTAGCTCGTTTCCGGCTCGCTTTTCCAACCACAACAACCCGTCCCTCACTATCTTTCCGGGCCTGAATGGCGAACATTTTGTCTTCATCTTCATCATTGGAGGGCACTATAGAAATAGACCCCTCTTCGACGTTTTTCGATGCATTAGAACTTAACATGTTTTCTCCTCCCTTTGGTGACAACACCATATTACTATTGCACATACACCGCGAGGAAGCTGTGACATTTTCACGTCACGGGCTGCGTCAAGTAGGCTTCACCCGGTTTGCTTGCGAAAATCGGAGCAGCTTCGACCTGAGCTCAGAGGCGCGGTATTGGCAATGTCGAAGGGTTCTTCGATATCCTGGAAGTGGCAGTCGAGCTCAGCCCCGGCTTCCTAAGGAGCAAGAGCAACAAGATGAGCCCCGAGAAACAACCTACTGTTCCCATTGTCATAGCTCACCGCGGTGCCAGCGGCTATCTTCCAGAACACACGCTAGCGGCTTACGCGATTGCAATTCTTCAAGGTGTGGATTTTGTAGAACCGGATCTTGTAATGACGAAAGATGGGCATTTGATAGCACGCCATGACAACGTTCTCGATCTTACGACGGATGTTGCTTGTCGGCCGGAATTCGCCGATAGACGAACAACGAAAGTCGTCGACCACCTCGAAGTGACCGGTTGGTTCAGTGAGGATTTCACGCTCCAGGAGATCAAGCGCCTGCGCGCCATTGAGCGCATTCCGGCTCGGCGCCCGGAAAATGTGCGGTTTGACGGCCAGTTCGAGATACCGACTCTGGAAGAAATTATCTATTTGGTTGAGGCCCTGGAAAGATCCACTGGGCACGGCATTGGGATTTATCCAGAGACCAAACACCCGACTTACTTCGAAAGGCTAGGGCTATTTATGAGGAAATCCTTGGTGGAGACACTTCGCTGCCATGGTTACGAAGCCGAGAGAAAAGATCGAATTTTTATTCAATCCTTTGAAACAGCTAACTTGAAAGCACTGCGCGAAGTGACCACCATGCCGTTGATTCAGCTACTATGGCTTGAAGGTCAGCCGTATGATGTGGCCTCAGCGGGCGGGACCCTGAGCTATGATGACATGGCAACCTCCGAAGGGCTGAAAGCGATTGCCGGCTATGCGGACGGTGTCGGACCAGAGAAAAACCATTTCATCATCCCAAGAGGCGGCGACGGTAACCTTGAAGTCCATCGCACCACCCGGTTCGTAGCTGAGGCCCACCAGGCTGGGCTCGCCGTGCATGCCTTCACCTTTCGAGCCGAGAATGCTTTTTTGCCGATTAGCTTGCGTTGCCTGGATCCAAATGACCCTAATGCGAAGGGTGACCTCATAAGCGAAATTAAAATATTTCTAGCTGCAGGCATCGACGGATTTTTCGTGGACCAACCCGACATGGGTGTAAAAGCGCGAGCGGCATTTGTAGCAGAAGACGATGAGGGATTATCTCCGGCTCGGTAAAGCTGTTGGTTTCTGAGAAGCTGTTTTGTCACCTTTTATTGCACCGGCGCATACGTTGCTCTGCCAGCGCTCGCAACATGTTTTGTAACAATATCCGACGATTTCTGAATACCCTCTGAATACGCACCCATCCCTCACCGCAGGCTTTTCACATAATGACACTGGAGGATTTATCACTGGCGAGTTGGGCAATGGTAGCCGGGGTGATGATCATCGGAGGCCTCGTTCACGGCACGCTCGGTCTAGGCTTCCCGCTCGTCACTACACCCCTGTTGGCGCTGCATTTCGACGTGCGCACTGCCATCCTGATTACTCTGTTGCCCACGGTTTTTGTCAATAGCGCAAGCATCTTGAGAGGCGGTCGCTGGCGCGACAGCATTGGCACCTTTTGGCCTCTGGCGGTTTTTAGCGTTTTCGGCAGCGCCGTGGGGGCGTACGTGCTCACGAGGAGTGATCCAGCACCGTTTAAGCTGCTGCTCGCTAGCCTCATTGTCCTTTACCTATTTACTCACTGGTGGGGTACACTGAAGCTGCACTGGACGTACTCGCACCTGCTTTTGTCGATGGTGATTTTTGGGCTGATTGCTGGATTCGCCGCCGGCACCACTAACGTCATGGTTCCTATCCTTATTATCTATACGCTTGAGCTGGGCCTGGAGCGCACGGCGATGGTGCAAGTGTTCAACCTTTGTTTTCTGGGCGGGAAGCTGGCACAGATCGGGGTATTCGGTGCTGCGGGCCTGCTGGGAACCGGATTGCTGCTCGCTACCCTGCCGCTGGCGGTAATTGCGTTGTTGACGCTGTTGATAGGGATGTCGATTCGCGATCGCCTACCCGCCGAGTCGTACCGCAGGATCGTTCACGCCGTGCTGCTTGTGCTGGCCATCCTGCTGATCGCTCAATACGCCTTGAGCCCGTAAGTCGCACGGAGGGATTCACGAGGTGCAACACGATGAAGCTTGAGTTACTTTCAAAAATGCCGGAGGAGAGAGCAAAAGGCACGCCGCTGCTCTTCATTCATGGCGCTTATTCTTCGGCACGCATTTGGGAACCCTTTTTCTTGCCCTTTTTCGCTCGCCACGGTTATGCGGCTTATGCGCTTAGCTTGCGAGGACACGGAAAGAGCGAGGGAAGAGAACGGCTGGCGACAACGCGCCTTCGGGATTATGTGGCGGACGTTGCTGGTGTGGTCGACCGGCTGGGAGCGCCACCGGTTCTGGTGGGCACTTCGATGGGAGGCTTGGTGGTCCAGAACTACGTGCACCAGCACCCTGTTGCAGCGATGGTCTTGCTCGCATCGGGAGCACCTTACGGCGTGCTGGCAAGCATGCTGCACATGGCATTTCGCAACCCAATGCTTGCCCGCGACATGATGCTGATGCAGTTGCACGGGCCTGATAGGGCCACGGTCGCGGGCGCTCGTAGAGCGCTGTTTCGCGAAGATACCCCTGATGACTATATCAAAACGCACCTGCCGAACGCAGAGCCGGAATCGCAGTGGGTGCTATTAGATATGCTGGGGTTGGATCTGCCGCCCGTTACGCCTGCGCCTGATACGCCGATATTGGTGCTCGGCGCTGAACGCGACGCCTTTATAACGCAGGCGTCGGTCGAGCTGACAGCTCGCAGGTACGGAACGACAGCGGAAATCTTTTCCGATATGCCCCACGCCATGATGTTAGATCGGGATTGGGAAAGAGTCGCCAAGCGCATGCTCGAATGGTTGGATCAAATACTTCCTTCCTGAAGCGCGACGGTGAGAAGCGATCACAGCGCTCGCTCCCAGTCGGGGCGAAGCGCAACCTTTCCTGACAGCGCTTGGTCTACCACAGCCGCGATGCGCTCGCGGTCCCGCGGGAGCTGGCCGTAAAGGGGAAGGTAGTTTGAGGCATGGTTGGTGCGAAATACCGCTTTCGTCGGCTCAGCGGACATTACGATTGTACGTAGCTCCTTCAGCATCTCTGCGACGGACGGTAGCTTAAACCGGCCGCTTGCCTGCAACCTCGCGATGGGCGTGTCGGGAATGATGGTCAGTGTCAGCAAGGATAGAAATTTCGGATCCATGGCAGTGATGAGCTTCGCGGATCCAGCAGCGTGCTCGTGGCTGCGGTCGCTGCCCCCAGCACCCAATAGAAAAATAGCCGAGAGCGCCATGTCCGCTTGGTGAGCGCGCTTCGCGGCATCCACATGATCCTGAAAATTAGCGCCTTTGGCGATGCGCTTGAAGGTTACATCGTCGCCGGTCTCCGGGCCGATGTACAGCAGCGACAACCCTAGTCGGCGAAGTCGCTGTAAGTCATCGATACTTTTGTCCTTGAGGTTCATCGCTGTCGCATAAGCACTTATGCGCCGAAGCCTCGGAAAGGCGTCATGACAGGTAGTGAGAATCGCCTCCCAATGGGCCACATCCATCGCCAGCGCATCACCATCGGCGACGAACACTTTCTCCACATCGTCGCCGAAGGCGCGCTTAGCCGATCGTATGTCGTCTAATGTGGCAGCGATATCGCGGATCCGAAAGCGCTTTGCTCGGTACATATCGCAATAGGTGCAGTGATTCCATGAACAGCCAATGGTCGCCTGCAAAATATACGCGCTCGCCTCACTGGGGGGGCGGTAGATTGTGCCCTCGTAACGCATGATGAGTGCCCCTAATAAATCCGCATCAATGCTGGATGACGCTTATCAGCCTGTCAAGGCGTTAACAGGTGGGTCGGGGTGTGCTGCCTAATATGCCGCTGTTTGAGGATATATAGGAGGTTGCGGGGGTTAACAAAGCGTATAGCGATGAAGATGTAAAGATCTCGAGCCTCTCGAAGCCTATCGATTGTTCCGGGTGTTTCCTGGTAGACTTATGCAGTCTGCATCAAATCCTGCACCCCGGTCTATGCCTGAAGGCAAGCAGTCAATTTAAACTGCCCCACTATGGCAAGCGCATTAATTGTTAGAATGGCTTATCAAACCGCACGCTCCGTAATTTTGCCAACCTCCTAGACGGCCCTCGTGCTCATGGAACGCGGGTCTTTAGTAGAGCAGCCGGGAAACGAACACCGTCACAACTGCGTCTCGAATGCCGGGGGACTGCGGATTTAAACGGAAAAATACTCGCCGAAAGTCTGCGTCCGGCTTCTCCCGTGACGGTGATATCGGCGCTTTGCTTGTGTCGATATCAATGGAGCTAAACTTGTCATGATCCAGAACAGACGAATAGTCGCACCTTTGTTCCTCGTCGGCTTGGGACTCGCTTACGCAGTGGCAGTTGCGGGAGAGACGCCGGAGATCAAGGATAAGAAGGACCAGGTCAGTTACAGCGTCGGTTATCAAGTCGGCGGCGATCTAAAAAACCAGGGCATTGACTTCGATCCTGAGGTTTTGATTAAGGGCATCCAAGATGCCTTATGGGGTACGGCGCCCGTGATGACCGATGACGCTATGCACAGCACATTAGTGACCCTTAAACAGGAACTCGTCGCAAAGCAGGAAGCCAAAGAGAAGCAGACGGCCGAAGAGAACGCGCGCCAGGGTGAGGCATTTCTCGCTGAGAATGCGAAACGAAAGGGCATCACAGTCTTGCCAAGCGGCCTGCAATACCAGGTTCTCGTGAAGGGTTCGGGGCCAAAGCCGAAGGCGACCGATACGGTGACCGTTCACTACCGTGGAACGCTCATTGATGGCACTGAGTTCGACAGTTCCTTCAAGCGCAACGAACCGACTAAGCTTCAGCTCGACCGGGTCATTGCGGGCTGGAGCGAAGCGCTTCAGTTGATGAGTGAGGGTGCTAAGTGGAAGCTTTTCGTGCCGGCGCAGCTTGCTTACGGTGAGCGCGGTGTGGGTCCCATTCCAGCGAATAGCACCTTGATCTTTGACGTCGAGCTGATCGCCGTCAACTGATTGCCACGATAACGATTGCTACCTGAGCTGGACGAGCTTCGGTGTCATCCTATCCGCTGCGTTGACTCTTGTAGGAGAGGAAGTTTCCTCATTATTGATAATCCCGCGAGGTCGAAGGCATCGGTGTCTTCGACCTTGCAGGCGTTAGCGCAAGCACCCTAATCTGTGCTCATTTTCTTTTGCCCTAAATAGGACTCTAACTGATCTGCTCCGCCAATGAGCCTTCCGTTCATAAATACCTGCGGCACCTGTTGTGCTCCAGTAACGGCTTGCACCGAACTCATCGTAACCTGTTCGCCGAGCGTGATCTCTTCATAGTCAATTCCGTGCTCATTGAGAAGTCGCTTGGCACGGGCGCAGTGAGGGCAGCCATTGCGTGCGAATAATGTAACTTTATCTGGTAGTTCGGCTTCGGGGTTGATGTATCGCAACATGGTATCGGCATCAGAGATTTCAAATGGATCCCCCTCTTTCTGGGGCTCTATAAACATTTTTTCGATAACCCCATCTCGAACCAGCATTGAGTAGCGCCATGAGCGCATGCCAAAGCCGAGCTCACTTTTGTCCACTAGCATGTCCATTTTTTTAGTGAACTCACCGTTGCCGTCGGGCAGAAAGCGGATTCGATCAGCCTTCTGATCTTGTTGCCACGCATTCATGGTAAAGGCGTCGTTGACAGAGATGCAGACGATTTCGTCGACGCCGTTGTTTCTGAATACAGTTGCTAGCTCATTATAGCGTGGCACGTGACTGGATGAGCAAGTGGGCGTAAAGGCGCCCGGCAGGGAGAAGGCGACAACCGTCTTGCCACCGAAAATCGACTCACTGGTGACGTTCTCCCATTCATTGTTTTCCCGGGTGCGGAATGTCGCGTTGGGGATGCGATCGCCCTCACGATTTTCTAACATGGTTTTCTCCTGTTGAGTTCCCGTCGATTCTAACGTAACAACAGATTTCAGTTCGGTCTTGATCTGTGATGCCAATGTCAATTTGCGTTGATTTTCTCCTGCAGTTGCCAGAATAACCTTTCGCGTGCGTTTGCTAGGGGTGCACCGATCGCATGGACACGTCGCGCAATTAATTGGCTTGTGACTGCCACCCCTTGTCATGCAGGCCTATCGACGGTCGAGCATCCCGCGGTTGCAAGGAAAACCGTCTCCTCTGTTCGTTTGCGCATCGCCGCTTCGTGATCTACAGAGGGCAGCATAAAAGTCGCCTGTAGGCGAGCCCCGGGAAGGGGTCGAGTAAACCGGAGTAGACAGGGGAATACATGAGATCATGTGCGGGCTTAGCTAACCCCGAAGATTCCACAATCTGTCACGTCCTCCATCACTGTCTATGTTTGCACAAATTGAACATACAAGGATGGCGAGCCGCCACGCAACGGCGCTATGGCAAAAGCAGTCGTTTTTTAAACAGCTTCTTAGGGCTCATCATCGCGGGGCAGCGCCGCGATGATGAGATAAGTACCAATTCCACCCAATACCCATGTCATCAGCGGCACGCTCCCGATCATAATGGGTGAAAAACCATCTAGACCGAGCAAAAGGGCAGCGCCGATGATCAACGATGCCCCAACCACGGCGAAAATAGTTCGCTGGTTTGCGCGCCGAATATCGGCGCGTATTCGGGAGATTTCCTGCCTCGTAACGCCCCCTCCCTGAAGCTTTGCATCCCGCGCCTGACGCAGCGCCACCTGGAGGAGGCCGGACAGAGCAGGCAAGGTCTCGCTCCAACGAGGAAGGGTACGGCGCAACTCCCGCCAAAGTGCGCCCCCGCCGAGCTGGTCACGCATCCATTGCTCGAGGAATGGTTTTGCCGTCTGCCATAGGTCCAGATCAGGGTAGAGCTGCCGCCCCAAGCCCTCTATGTTAAGTAGTGTCTTCTGGAGCAGTACAAGCTGAGGCTGCACCTCCATGTTGAATCGCCGAGCGGTCTGGAACAGACGGACTAAAAGGTGTCCAAAAGAAATATCTTTGAGCGGTCGCTCAAAGATCGGCTCGCAAACCGTGCGAATCGCTGCCTCAAATTCGTCGATGCGAGTGTCGGCGGGAATCCAGCCCGACTGTACATGAAGCTCCGCCACCCGTGCGTAATCCCGATTGAAAAAGGCGAGGAAATTTTCCGCAAGGTAGCGTTGATCCTCGGGGGTAAGCGTGCCCATAATGCCAAAATCAACGGCCAGATATAGCGGCTCATCCACACGCTCAGTCGAAACAAAAATGTTTCCGGGATGCATATCGGCATGGAAAAAATTATGCCGAAACACCTGGGTGAAAAAGATCTCCACACCCCGCTCCGCCAGTACCTTTAGGTTTATTCGGTGTCGCTTTAGCCTCTCAATGTCGCTGATCGGAATCCCAGAAATCCTTTCCATCACCATAACGCCCCGCCGCGTATAGTCCCAGTAGACCTCGGGAACGTACAGCTGATCGGAATTTTCAAAGTTTCGCCTCAACTGGGATGCTGAAGCCGCCTCGCGCATGAGATCCAGCTCATCAAGGATGGTCTTCTCGTACTCAGCAACCACCGCTCGCGGACGCAGCCGACGTCCATCAGCCCAATAGCGTTCAGCGAGGCTCGCAATTGCATAGAGCAGCCCGAGATCACGGCGAATTATCTGCTCGATACCCGGACGCAATACTTTAACAACCACGGCACGCCCATCCTTGAGGCAGGCGGCATGCACCTGAGCGATAGATGCCGAAGCTAAAGGCTGCTGATCAAATTCCAGAAACATTTCCCCAAGAGGTCGCCCATAGGCGCGCTCGATCAAAGCTCGAGCCTGCTCTCCTGGGAACGAAGGCACATGGTCCTGAAGCTTGGCCAGCTGCTCGGCGATATCTTCCGGAAGGAGATCACGGCGGGTCGATAGCAGCTGGCCAAACTTGACAAAGATCGGACCAAGGTCCTCAAGGGCCATACGAATACGCACGCCCCTGGGAGGCTGAGGACCGCGGAACCAATTCCAAGGAAGAAGATAGAGAACGAAACGAATAGGTCGCAACAGGTGAGTGGCCAAAATGATCTCATCAAGCCCGCGTCGCACCAACACGGCATTGATGTAGATCAGGCGAAACGCCTGTTGCAAACGAATCACGCCCCCTGCCCCGACCAACCCCTCTGCTGCAGACGCAGGATACGCTTATCAAGCCGCTCCGCATCATCGCGCAGCGATTCGACCGCAAATGTTAGCGCATCGAGCTCGGCACGTGATGGGGTGATGCGGCTTTCTTCACGCAGATATTCGCCTAAATCCTGTAACAGGGTTCCCGTAGTTCGCCGGCCAGCATTCGCCAAGCTGCGCACAAAATTGCCGACCTGATGTGCTGCCACGTCTCCGAAAACCCTGGCTAGTAGTTCTTCTGCGTCCACATGTCGTCGGCTCAGCAGGGATCGGATACGCTGTGCATCGGTTACCTCACCTTGCACAGCAACTTCGCTACCCGCCAATGAATGTCCTTCGCCAATCACCGTCAACAGCCGTAACAGCGCGAACGGCGTTGCCTCGATCATGATGTCGGCCGGGTGCTCTGCAGGGGCAAGAAGACGCACGCCGTCTGTCTCAAAACGCAGGTAAAAAGTAAGCGCCGTACCCTTGACGGAAATCCCAACACGCTTGCCTGCAAGCGTAGCCAGTCCTTCTTGCAGCTCGGGATCGAGGCTTACATAGGTATTGATCGCGGCTTCGATAATTTCCCCGCCGAAAAGCCCCCTGTTCACGTTCCGTACTCTGGCTTTCGTTCCCAATGGCTATCACCCGCTCTCGGGAAGTGTTGACGCCCGCCAGGTGATTGCCTCCAGTCTGTAATCCGTCCGGCGGCTACCGCTATCAAAGCTTATACCCCTGATGAAGCGCCACAATCCCGGCAGTGAAATTCAAATAGGAACACTGTTCAAACCCGACCGACTCTATCATGGCCTTCAGAGTCTCCTGATCGGGATGCATGCGAATCGATTCCGCAAGGTAACGATAACTTTCGCTATCTCTGGCAACCACCCGCCCTAGCCACGGTAATATGGTAAATGAATAAAGATCGTAGAGTGGTCTCAGCAGAGGCAAAGTCGGCGTGGAAAACTCCAGGACCAGCAACTTGCCACCAGGGCGTAGAACGCGGTAAATAGACGAAAGTGCGCGGGCCTTATTGGCAACATTTCGCAGTCCAAAGGCAATACACACGCAGTCAAAGGCATCCTCCCGAAAAGGAAGCTCCTCGGCGTCAGCCTGCAAAAAAACAACATTACCGACGACACCAGAATCGACCAGACGACTGCGGCCACTCTCCAGCATGGCTACGTTGATGTCTGCTAGCACCACCGTACCCGACTTACCGACCCGATTAACGAATTGCTGGGTTAGATCGCCGGTACCTCCCGCTAAGTCCAGCACTCGTTGACCGGGGCGAACGCCACTGACTTCTACGGCGAAACGCTTCCATGCCCGATGCATGCCCAGGGACATCAAGTCATTCATTAAGTCATAGCGATGGGCAACCGAATCGAATACTTCCTTTACCTTGCGGACCTTTTCTTCCGGAGAGACCGGCTGGAACCCAAAATGTGTGTCTCCTTTGGTCATACCTGCACCACGCTAGTTCGTTCGATTCCTCCGAGAACTGGTGAACAAACCGACTACGCCTGCCGACAGGGCGTTGAGCGATGCTCGCTCCTCGCCTATCGATGTCATATGTCTCGTCGCGGCGCCCTGGCTGCCTTACTCTCGGCCTGCCGCTACGCTTTGTTCACAACCCCTCGCTACACCCTTCTCAAAAACTGTCTTCAAAACCACCGTGCTTGTCATAGCGTCGCTCCCAACATTCTCACAACAGCTCCTCAGGGTCCTTTAGATGCCTCGTCAGGGATTTTGCGCTTATGCCCTGCTTTCTCCAGCCGCTTTAAGTAGTTTTCCCAGTTCTGCTCTTTGTTAACACCGAGAGTGTACAGTTCCTCGAAAGAATAAATTCCGGTGTTATGGCCATCATCAAAATGCAGGCAAACCGCGTAGTTGCCGACGGGCTCGATGTGACTGATCTTGACGTTCTCTTTGCCCGCTTGCAGAACCTCTTGACCAGGCCCATGGCCTCGAACTTCTGCCGATGGTGAATGTACTCTCAAATACTCCGCAGAAAGCTGGAAATGCTTTTCATCCTCAAAAACGATTTCCAAAATTCTCGACTTCTGATGATAATTGATTTCCGATGGCGTAGGCGTGTTATTGCTCATAAGAGGACTCCCCAATGGGCCTAAGAAGCTGTTTTAAAAACTGCTGCGCTTGTCATAATGGCCTCGCGCGCGTTGCGACTCGGACGCTCGCGACATTTTAAGAGCAGCTTCTCACCGCTCGCCATCCCTTTGCACCCGTTCATTATAAGGTGAAGCGTGATGCCTGTTCGTGAATGGCAAGAATTAACTGTAAGTGGATCTGTATTAGCGGGCTATACGGGGCCTCAATACGCGTGAAGATCATTCGAAAGCGGCGGCGTTTGATGCAGAGGCGTCGCGCTGCGGCAAAATCGCGGGGACTTACCTCGTCCTGGAGCCTGACCCGAAGGCCGGTGTTCTGCGGCTGTCTAAATTTTCCCGATAATTTTATCCTGCCGCCCCGCACCTGGTTCTGCCGGCGCTCGCGACATGCTGAAAAACAGCCACGTAGAATTTTTTTATAGGATATACCGCGTCAGATCCTCGTCCTTAAGCAACTCATCGAGGTGCTGGTCGACATAGTCGGCATCGACCATCAGCTCGCCCGATCGATCGGGGGCCTCGAACGAAACGGATTCCAGCAGCCGCTCCATCACCGTGTACAGTCGGCGGGCACCGATATTTTCGGTCCGCTCATTGACCTGCCATGCCACTTCGGCGATGCGACGAATGCCGTCCTCGGAAAAGCTAAGTTTCACGCCCTCGGTTTCCATCAGCGCAATATATTGCTCGGTTAACGATGCATCCGGTTCGGTCAAGATGCGCACAAAATCTTCTGTACCCAAGGCATTGAGCTCAACTCGAATCGGAAAGCGTCCCTGAAGTTCGGGGATGAGATCTGAGGGCTTGGCAAAGTGAAATGCGCCGCTGGCGATGAATAAAATATGGTCAGTACGAATCATTCCGTACTTTGTAGAGACTGTGCTTCCTTCCACCAATGGCAACAAATCGCGTTGCACGCCTTCGCGCGAGACATCGGCACCGGCGTGCTCTGCGCGCTTGGCAACCTTATCAAGCTCATCAATAAAAACGATGGCATTTTGTTCCACGTTCCGTACCGCTCGTGCCTTCAAATCGTCTTCATTGATGAGTTTGCTTGCCTCCTCATCGACCAGCAATTTGAAAGCCTCCCGAATGCGCAGCTTGCGAACGCGCGTTTTCCCTCCGGATAAGCTCTGAAAAAGGCTCTGCAGCTGACTCGTCATCTCCTCCATGCCCGGCGGTGCCATGATTTCTACGCCGATACTGGCCGCCCTCACCTCGACCTCGATTTCCCGCGCATCGAGCTTGCCCTCTCGCAACAGCTTGCGAAATTTCTGCCGCGTCGACATAGCGTCCTCGGCAGGGAGACTATCAACACTCACCGTTGACCGCGCAGGCCGGAGCAAAATATCCAGTATGCGTTCCTCTGCCGCATCTTCAGCTTGATGGCGCACCTTTTCCATGGCGTGCTCGCGGTTCATCTTGACGGAGATGTCCGCAAGGTCTCGAATGATAGACTCTACATCTCTTCCGACGTAACCTACCTCGGTGAATTTAGTTGCCTCGACTTTGAGGAAGGGCGCATCGGCGAGCCGTGCCAAGCGCCGTGCGATTTCGGTCTTGCCTACCCCGGTGGGGCCTATCATTAAGATGTTCTTAGGCGTGATCTCATTGCGCAAGGCATCGACGACTTGCATCCGACGCCACCGGTTCCTGAGCGCAATCGCGACGGCTCGCTTGGCCGCTCCCTGGCCAATGATATGCTTATCGAGCTCGTGGACGATCTCTCTTGGCGTCATCTTAGGCTCGGTTCCCCAAGAATCCCCACCTAGATTCAAGGTCACGTCTTACCTCAATACTGATTCAGTTGTGACTCAATGGGCTGATGCATTGAGCACTTCAAGGGTAAGTTGCCGGTTGGTATAGACACAGATATCGGCCGCGATGATCAGCGCCCGTTCTGCGATGGTACCCGCATCCAGATCAGTATTGTCCAAAAGCGCGCGGGCGGCAGCAAGAGCATAAGGACCACCCGATCCGATTGCGGCAACCTCGTACTCCGGCTCGACGACGTCGCCATTTCCAGACACGATGAGTGTGGTGGCGCTATCGGCGACCACAATTAACGCCTCCAGACGGCGCAGCGCTCGGTCCGTACGCCAGTCCTTCGCCAACTCCACGGCACTGCGCATAAGGTTGCCCTGGTGCCTCTCCAACTTACCTTCAAATCGCTCAAATAGCGTGAACGCGTCAGCCGTACCTCCAGCAAAACCTGCGATTACCCGATCATGATAGAGGCGGCGAATTTTTCGTGCATTGGCTTTCAGCACGGTCTCACCAAGGGACACCTGGCCGTCTCCGGCAACGGCGACAGTGGCGCCGCGGCGCACGGCAAGAACCGTTGTGCCTCTAAACTGGGCCATCATTTCACACCTCTATAGAGGCGGTATCAGGTCTGTGTTCCATTGCTACGCCACAGATACTCAAAGGGTTTCAGGTAAGCGCAACCGCTTAACAATAAGAGTAAGGGGACTCAGCAAACTCAGTCGCTTCCCCCAGAGGGGATTGAAATGCCAGAGAAAACGGAATGTCACTACTCGCAGGCGATAACTATCTCAATTGTACAGTCATCTACCGTTGGGTGCATTGCCTTTTTCGTTTGGCCCTTGGGTGAGCCCGATCATAGACCTCGGATAGATGCTGAAAGTCGAGATGAGAATAGATTTGAGTTGTGGCGATATCCGCGTGGCCAAGCAACTCTTGAACGGCACGAAGATCGCCGCTGGATTCAAGGAGATGACTTGCAAAGGCGTGGCGCAACAGATGCGGATGGGCGCGAGTATCAAGACCTTGCAGCAAAGACCACCGATGCAATCGCCCTTGAACTGACCGGGCACTTAACCGCGTACCTTTTTGGTTGATAAAAACTGCTGCTTCCCCTTCATCGGAGAGTACATTTCTAATTTCAAGCCACTTGCCAAGAACCTGGCAGGCCATCTGCCCAATCGGCACGATGCGGACCTTCTGTCCTTTTCCTAGGACCCTAGCTAACCCCTCGCCAAGGCGCAAATCGCCAAGATCAAGTGCAACCAGCTCCGATAGTCGAAGGCCTGAGGAGTATAGTAGCTCCATGATTGCCCGGTCCCGCACCGCAAGCGGACGTTCATCCTGAATCATCAGCAAGCTGGCCATGCGATCGACATCGAGCACCCTGGGTAAACGCCGCCCCACCTTGGGCCCCCGAACATCGGCGACCGGATTATGCAAGACCAATCCCTCTTGCATCAGAAAACGAAAGAAAGTCCGCAGTGCTGACAGCATTTTGCGCAGAGTTCGTCCGCTAGCACCGTGAAGATGAAGATCAGCGACCAGAGCACGTATTTCAGCCGGAGTAATACTCTTAAAATCGCCGATTCCATGGAGATGACTAAAAGCAATTAGACGCTCAAGGTCGCGTCGATAGCTTTCGCAGGTCATCGGCGATAGCCGCCGCCCGTTGCGCAGATGCTGGATAAACCGCTCGAGCCACTCTTCCGCTTGGCGCAATCGAAGATATCCTCAGAGGTTATGAAGAAATCACTCCCCGCCGCGCGAGACCAACACGCGCGGCGGGCAGCGACGACGCGTATCAGACAAATAGGCGAAAAGTGAGCATCGCCCAACGCCGCTATAGCAAGCGCAGCAGGTTTTGAAACATCCTCTCAGGCGCTCGCGAGGTGGGGATAAAGCAGGCGGGTGACAATCTCGGCAAGATTCTTGAGAAATGCCGTACCCATTCCAGGCTGAAATCGATAAGGATCTTGGCTGCCAATCGCAAGAAACCCTATCCTGTCCGGCTCGCCGAGTGGCAATAAAGCCACAGAACTCACTGCACTTTGCCGCTCACCAAACAGATAGGCGAGTTGTGCTACCCGTAAGCGCCCGCAAACCGGCTCTCTCGCCTTAATAACATTGACAAATAAAGATCTCACCTCGGCATCGCCAGCAACGAATTCGCCCCGCGTGCGATCGCGCTCCAACCTCGCTGTCACAAACAGCTTTACGACCGCGGCATCCACCTTGAAATCCTCTACCAATGCCGCATACAGCGAGGTAAACAACTCCGTCAGCTTACGACATTGAATAAGACGAAGGGTAAGATGATGCACCCGCTCGGTAAGAATCTCGTTGTTTCGCGCATGGCGAACGAAATCTTGAAGTTGCATCCTGAGCGCTTGAACTTGCTCGCGCAGAACCGCCACTTGGTGCTCGATAAGCGAGACTGCTTTCCCGCACGGATGAGGAATTTGTAGCTCCTCCAAAGCAGCAGGCCAACGGACAAAGAAGTCTGGATGGTCCCGCAAATACCCCACGATAGCCGCCTCAAAGCCAGACTCTTCATCTGCCGAGGTTTTTCTCTTGTCCTGGACGCTCATACTTCGATTTCCCCGTCGAACACTCGGACAGCAGGACCCGTCATCCAAACTCGGCAGTTTCCGCTCCTCAACGCGACGTATAGCCTCCCCCCCGGTAAAGAGACTTCCACGGAGTCTTGCAGCAGGCCTTGTTCGTGCCCCACAACGACCGCTGCACATGCGCCCGTGCCGCAGGCCGGCGTCTCTCCAGCCCCCCGCTCGAACACCCTCAGCCGAATATGCCGAGCATCGATAACTTGCATGAAGCCTACGTTTGCGCCACGTGGGAAATCGCGATGCCGCTGTATCAGCGGCCCAAACGTTGATACCGGAGCCGTCCTTACATCATCGACTTGCATTACGGCGTGCGGATTCCCCATCGATACGGCACCGATGGTCACAACTTCTCCCCCAATGTCGAGAGAGTAGCTTGGAGCACGTTTGGGAGCTAGGAAAGGAATCTCACTGAGCTCTAAGCGGGGAACCCCCATATCGACAGAAATCTGCTCCGATGATTCAAGACGGGATCTCACCAGGCCGCCCGCTGTGGCGATGGTAAGTTCCGAAGTCGAGGAGGCCAGACCCAGCTCGCGGACGAAGACCGTGAAGCACCTCACGCCGTTCCCGCACTGTTCGGCCTCACTGCCATCTGCATTGAGTATTCTCATAGCAAAGTCCGCGCCGGGAGCGACTGCCGACTCGACCAAAAGCACTTGATCACATCCAATGCCAGTACGGCGATCTGCGAGGTGGCGAATTTTTTCCGCCGATAACGCTATTTTCCGAGAGATATTGTCAATAAGGACAAAATCGTTACCCAGGCCGTGCATCTTAGAAAACTTGATTCGCATTCGCCGCAGTCCTTGTTTAGCCCCGTGGGCAACCCGTCGCTACACATGGGCGTTGGCTGGCCCGAACCGAAACCCACGAATTTACAGCGTTGGCGTGCGCGCGGCACCCATTAGTCGCCTCAAGGTACTTGCTCTGCAGGTGTGAGTTGCAGCGGTGGAGATGCTGATTCCGAAAATATAGTACGGAAATTGCTTAACCACGATCCGAGGAGTCGGGGCCACGGCAGCCGCGAAGTACAACTGAGCGAACACACTCATTCAGAGGTTCCCGCAGTAAGTGTTGTGCATGGACCGTATCTATTATCCTACAATGTCGCATGTCCTGCCAAGTGTTGCTATCGAGTATAAACTTTGGCTACATTACAAAAAAATTCAAGCATTTCTTTATGTATCCTTCCAAATGGCTTGATACCCTCTCAAGCACAGACACACCTTCGGGGATTTTGGCACCGCGCAAGTCCTTCAACAGCGCGATCATGAGTCCCCAGCAGACAGGCCACGCCCGAATAGCAAACGGCGAGGCGACTGGTGAGTTTAAAGACAACAGATTGCGCGCATTGGCGCAAACGACACAAGAAGCTGCTCAAAAAGAAATCGTTACGGCCGACGATCTGGCGCAAGCTTACTCCAAATTGCCACCTAAAGTGTTATCCGATGGTGCCTATTGACAACAGCAGGCTTAACATCGCTGGCCTCTCCCATGCCGGCAACAAGCGAGATCATAATGAAGACAGTATCGGAATCGATGCTCAGTTGGGGCTGGCAGTGCTCGCCGATGGCATGGGTGGTTACCAGGGTGGTCAGTTCGCCAGTGCCTTGGCAGTTAAGATAATGCTAGAGGAAGTTCGGGCTCGCTACGCCTGCGCCCCAAAGGAGTCCGCCACGAGAGGAGCATCCGATGGCTGGCATCAATCGGTGCTTACGGCAGCTTTCGAAAAGGCCAATGGCATTATTTTTCACCTCGCGAGACGCAAGCCACAGTGGAGTGGTATGGGCACAACGTTAATCGCAGTCCTCTTTCACGACGTTCGGGTCACCATTGGCCATGTTGGAGATTCTCGACTTTATCGAGTTAGGCGCAATGAGCTGCAGCGAGTCACGGCGGATCACTCATTGCTACAAGAGCTCGTGGACGAAGGATTCTGTGCACCTGAAGACTTGCGCCGGTCGCTTAACAAAAACCTGATCACACGTGCTGTCGGCATTGCCCCAAGCATCCAACCAGACATAAAGCAAGAGCCGGTGATTCCCAAGGATCTCTACCTCCTGTGCTCTGACGGCCTAACTGACCTGGTGCAGGACCAAGAGATCCAGCTGACATTGCAGGAAAACTGCTGCGAGCTTCGCAAGGCTGCAGTTTCCCTTGTCCGCTTGGCCAATGATCGTGGCGGTCACGACAACATCTCTGTCATCCTTGCGCGCTGCTCGCACACCGCTTCAGCCGGCGTGTTCTACGAACCTCAGCTACGCAATCTCCGAGGCCAGTAAAGGAACGGTCTGGTTCGCCGATACAGCGGGAGGGATGAGGACCGATACTGAGCGTATCGTCTGGCTAATGATGTGTCCTTAATAATCGTGGGTTGGGACAGCTAATGCCTGGAAAGCTAGTACTAAGTCTGAATGGGTCAGTGCTCGGGGAATTTACGCTGGACAAGGAACGCACGACAATCGGGCGCAAACCACACAACGATGTCCAAGTCGATAACTTGGCCGTCAGCGGCGCTCATGCCGCCATCCTTACCATCCTCAATGATTCGTTCATCGAAGACCTAGACAGCACAAATGGCACTTTCGTCAATGGCAAGCTGATTAAGAAACACGCCTTACGGGCCGGGGATCTCGTAGCCATCGGCAAGCATGAGTTGAGATATTTGAATGACGCGGCTTCCGACGACCAGGATTTCGAGAAGACCATGATCATCCGGCCCGGGATGGCCGGCCACGCGGCAGCGGCCGCCAAGGCAAAGGCTCAACAGAGTGCGGACCGTGGGCTCAATGCAACTCGTCAGGCCCCCTTGGGCAAGATCCAAGTGCTAAGCGGTCCCGGTACCGGTAAAGAACTTGAGCTAAGCAAGGCACTCATTACGCTTGGCCGGCCCGGAGTGCAGGTTGCCGTCATTACTCGGCGCCCTCAAGGCTACTTTATCACCCACGTCGAAGGATCACACCCTATCGTCAACGGTCAGTCCATCGGCGGCAATGCCCGCTTGCTGGCTGAGCATGATGTCATCGAGTTGGCTGGCGTCAAGCTCGAGTTCTTCGTCGATAGCTAGCTGTAGGCCTTTATTACGGTTGATCGCCATCATGGCATTGGCCACCCACCCCGACTTCCCTTACATCCCCCGACTTAAGCCCGCCTATCAATCCAGCAACTTATTAGGGAATTCACAAAGTTCCTGAATGGGGCAATCACGACAGCGAGGCTTCTGCGCCGTACACACGTAGCGCCCATGCAGCACTAGCCAATGATGGGCATGTCTGAGGAATTCCTTGGGCACAACCTTGAGAAGTACCTGCTCTACCCTTTGGGGCGTTTTTTCTGTGGCAAGTCCCGTGCGATTCGCAACTCGAAAAATGTGCGTATCCACCGCGATAGTCGGCTCGCCGAAGACCGTATTTAGAATAACATTGGCCGTTTTTCGGCCCACACCGGGCAAAGCCTCAAGCGCTTCTCGCTCGCGGGGCACGCAGCCATCATGTTGCTCAACCAAGATGCGGCAGGCAGCAATGATGTTACGCGCCTTGGTGTTGAACAGTCCGATTGAGTGGATAAACTGTCGCACCCCCGCCTCGCCCAATGCCAGCATTTGCTGAGGTGTGTGTGCATGCCGAAACAGCTCTGCTGTGGCCTTGTTGACGCTCTTATCGGTCGCTTGCGCCGAGAGCATCACTGCGATGAGCAGTTCAAAGGGACTCGTGAAGCGCAGCTCTGTAGTCGGATTTGGCATTGCCGCCCGTAAGCGCGCGAACAGTTCATCCCGAGCCTTCTGCTTCACGGGCCGGCGGCTTAGGCGCGGCGTCTGGCGCGTACTCGCGCAAGCGTTGCTTCAATGGCATCGCGTCGAGATTCCTCACGCTGTCTATGGAGTGCGGCCATGTTCCTCTTGCGCTCATGATCGGCCGCTCGTTTGAGTCGCCTCGTGGTCAGCCTTAATTGCTTCACTTGGAAGCGTTTCCGGGCTCTATCAGCTTGCCAGCGGGTCCAGCCGCCAGGCCATCCTTGAATTGCGTGAACGCCGTCGGGCCCATCCGCCTCGGGTCTTAAGTCTGCGGATGGAGCAAGTGAGCGGCAAGGCATCATCTGGATGCAGTCCACCGGACACTGGACAATACATCGTTCACACCCCGTGCACTCCTCAGCAATCACCGTATGCATTTGCTGTGGGGCACCCAAAATTGCATCTACGGGACACACGTCAAGGCAGCGTGCGCACCCAATGCACCATTGCTCATCGACCCCTGCAATTCTCCTCGGCATAAAATCCCCGCACTCAGGATCCAGAGGTCTTGGTTTCAAGCCAAGCAACAAGGCAAGGGCATCGATCGTGGTTTCCCCGCCGGGAGAACAGCGGTTGATATCGGCTTGCCCAACGCTGATCGCCTCGGCATAAGGGCGACAGCCGTCATAACCACAGCGACCGCATTGCGTCTGCGGCAGCAGTGCGTCGATGTGTCCGGCCGCTTGCACACTGTTCATCATCCATGTAATCCCTACTTCACGCGCATGCCTGGCTTGGCACCTTCGTCCGTGCTCAGAAGCCAAAGCTCCTTACCGCCAGGCCCCGCCGCCAGCAACATACCTTCTGAGATACCAAAACGCATTTTTCGTGGCAAAAGATTGGCTACCATCACGGTAAGCCGCCCAATGAGAGCTCCTGGGTCATAGGCGGTTCTAATGCCTGCCAAAACGGTTCGTGATTCCCCGCCGACATCCAATACCAATCGCAGCAACTTATCTGCGCCTTCCACGTGCTCGGCTGCTGCGATGCGAGCGACCCGCAGATCCACCTTGGCAAAATCCTCATAAGTAATGCTTGGCAACAATGGCTCTGCCTCCGCCACCTCTTGGACCTCCGGTGGTGGGGTACCGAAGACGGTATTCGGCTGATCGGCCGTCGACGCGACACTTGCCAACAAAGCGCGCACGCGACTGGGCTCGACGCGCCGCGCCAGCGGCTCGAAAGGATTGATGCGCTGGCCGAGGAGCGGACGCTTTAAATCATCCCAGGCAAGTGTCGGCACCCTCAAAAAAGCTTCCACCTTGCGCGCTAATACGGGCACAACGGGTTTCAGATAAAGCATGAGGATGCGAAAGAGATTCAAACCCTGCGTACACACGCCTTGCACCTCGGACGCCCGATCCGGCTCCTTTATTCTTACCCACGGCTTGGCGTGGTCGATGTACTGATTGGCTCGGTCGGCAAGCGCCATCACCTCGCGAGCTGCTTTGGCAAACTCGCGCCGCTCGTAGTATTCCGCGATTTTTTCGCCAACGAGCACGAAATCTTCAAAGAGGGCAGGCTGAGGCAATTGTGCAGCCAAATGACCGTCAAAATGGCGGGAAATAAAGCCGGCACAGCGGGAAGCAATGTTGACTACCTTGCCAACGAGATCAGCATTGACCCGAGCGACGAAATCGTCGAGCTTAAGATCGATGTCTTCAATTCCAGCCCCGAGCTTAGCGGCAAAGTAGTAGCGAAGGTACTCCGGCTCAAGGTGCTCAAGATAGGTTCTCGCCTTGATGAAGGTGCCACGCGATTTTGACATCTTTTCACCGTTGACGGTGAGAAAGCCGTGACAGAAAATGGCCGTGGGAGCCCGAAAGCCGCTTGCATAAAGAAGCGCCGGCCAGAACAGCGTATGGAAATACGCAATGTCCTTACCTACGAAGTGGTAAAGCTCGGCTTGGCTTTGCCGGCCCCAAAAAGCATCGAAATCAAGGTCGTTGCGACGGCTGCAAAGGTTCTTGAAGCTCGCCATGTAGCCGATAGGGGCATCGAGCCAAACGTAGAAGTATTTTCCTGGCGCGTCGGGGATCTCAAAACCAAAGTAGGGGGCATCCCGGGAGATATCCCAGTCTTGGAGACCCGTTGCGAACCACTCCTCGAGCTTGTGCGCAATCTCCGGCTGCACAGGGGGATGCATCGGGAGCAACGGTAACGAGTCCGATGGTACGGGGATACGTTCTTCGAACCCTCCCCCGCGCAGCCATTGCCTTATGGGATCGGTAAAATCATGCAATTTCATAAAATAATGTTCCGATTCCCGCGCGATGGGCGCCTCGCCGGAAAGTGCAGAGACAGGATTCTTTAAATCCGTAGGGCTGTAGGTTGCGCCGCACGCCTCGCAACTATCACCGTACTGATCCCGGGCACCACACCGAGGACACTCGCCGCGTATAAACCGATCGGGCAAAAACAGGTTCTTAACCGGGTCGAACGCCTGGCGGATGGTACGCACCGCAATATGGTCACCTGCCCGCAAGCGTTCATAGATGAACTCCGAGAGCACACGATTTTCCTCGGAGTGGGTGGTATGGTAGTTGTCGAAGCTAATGGAAAAGCTTTGAAAATCAGCATAATGCTCTTCCCGCATCCGGGAAACGAGTAGCTCGGGCGCGATACCCTCCTGCTCTGCCCTTAGCATTATCGGCGTGCCGTGAGCATCATCGGCACATACGTAGTAGCACTGGTGCCCGCGCAACCTTTGAAAACGCACCCAGATATCGGTCTGGATGTATTCGACCAAGTGCCCAATATGGATCGGACCGTTAGCATAAGGTAGGGCACTGGTCACGAGGATGGTGCGGCGGCTGTCTGACATGGCTTCTATCGTCGACCAAGGAAACGCGGCATAACTTAGCACCTATGCAGCAGTACGACTAGGCAACAGGTGTCTTGAAAGACGGTGACCATGGCCATCTCTAACATAGCCTCTAATGGTCCTAATAGATGGATCTATGTCGCACCCCGGGACGGACATTGGAATATCGGTTAGAATTCTGACGAGATAAAGATCATTGCCTTAGGAGGGTTGCATGTCAGATCTTTCCAAGTCACAAGTAGAAAATGCATTAAAGGAATACATCGACCCCTATTTGCAGAGGGACCTCATTTCCGCAAAGGCTGTGAAAAGCATCGACATCGATGGTTCGAAGGTGTCCGTCAAGGTGGTGCTGGGATTTCCTGCCAAGGGATATGAACCTGACCTCAAAAAAGCTCTCGCCAAGGAACTCTCGGCGATCGATGGTGTAAGGGATATCGAGATCGCGGTGGAATCCAAGGTTGCTGCCCATGCCGTGCAGCAAGGGGTCGAAGCATTCAAGAACGTAAAGAATATCATCGCCGTCGCCTCCGGCAAAGGCGGAGTCGGAAAGTCCACCGTGGCGGTTAATCTCGCACTGGCTCTTTCCGCCGAAGGCGCAAGTGTGGGCATACTCGATGCCGATATCTACGGTCCCAGTCAACCGCGGATGTTGGGCGTAAGCGCCAAACCCGAATCTCTCGATGGCCGTTCTCTGGAGCCGATCGTCAGTTATCACATTCAATCCATGTCCATTGGTTACTTGATTGACGAAGAAACGCCCATGATATGGCGAGGACCAATGGTCACCCAGGCCCTCGAACAATTGCTTAAGGACACCAACTGGCAGCAGCTGGATTACTTGGTGGTGGATCTGCCCCCGGGTACCGGTGACACGCAACTTACGCTCGCCCAGAAAATTCCTGTTAGCGGCGCGATCATCGTCACGACACCACAGGATATCGCCCTGCTCGATGCCCGCAAGGGCCTGAAGATGTTCGAAAAGGTTAATATCCCCATCCTCGGAATCGTCGAAAACATGAGCATTCACATCTGCAGCCAATGCGGACATGAAGAACATATTTTCGGCGATGGAGGAGGGCTACGCATGGCGGAACAATACAATGTAGCATTCCTCGGGAGCTTGCCGCTTGAGATGAGTATCCGCACCGATACCGACGCGGGCAAACCCCCGGTCGTTAAGGATCCGGAAAGCCGAGTGGCAATGTTGTTCCGCGAAATCGCTCGGCGCTGCGCGGCGAAGTTATCCCTGCAGGCTAAGGATTTTCGGCAAGCGTTTCCAAGCATTGTTATCCAAAACAATTAACAGGTGCTTAGAGCATGTTTTAAAACCTGCTGTGCTTGCCATAACTGCGTTGCGCGCTGGCTCGAAATCCTCATGTACTCCCTTGTACACTCCGGTTCCTCGCCAGCGTGCGCCTTGTTCTGCCTGCGCTCGCTGGGGTTTTAAAACACGCTCTTAGCGACCGTCCTTATTGGTAAGTGTTCAATGCTTCCCGCCACATTTAACATCACCGGCGCCCGCCCAGCATGAGCATCAAGTCTGACAGGTGGATCCGCCACATGGCTAAAACGCATCGGCTCATCGAGCCTTTTGAGCTCCAGCAGGTGCGACAAAATGAGGCGGGAAGCGTCATCTCCTTCGGTACTTCCAGCTACGGCTATGACATTCGCTGCGCGGACGAGTTTAAGATCTTCACCAACATCAGTTCAGCGATCGTTGACCCGAAGCAATTCGATGCAAGCAGCTTCATTGACGTTAAATCCAAAGTCTGTATCGTCCCACCCAACTCATTTGCGCTAGCGCGCACGGTCGAATACTTTCGTATTCCACGCGACATTCTAACGGTATGCCTGGGTAAGTCCACCTATGCCCGGTGTGGCATCATTGTTAATGTCACACCGCTTGAGCCAGAGTGGGAAGGCCACATCACCTTAGAAATCTCCAACACCACGACCTTGCCCGCGAAGATCTATGCCTTTGAAGGAATTGCCCAAGTTGTGTTCTTCGGCGCCGACGAAACCTGCGAAGTCTCCTATAAAGATCGGGCCGGAAAATATCAGGGCCAAACTGGGGTCACGCTTCCAAAGGCATAGCAGAACTCCAGAGGCTTTAACAAGCTGTCTTAAAAATTCGCGAGCGCCGGAGGCGCAAGGCGGCGAGCAACCGGAGTGTACAAGAGAGTCTCGGATGGCAAGCCGCCGCATAACGCCGCTATGGCAAATCCAGTAGTTTGTAAAACAGCTTTTATCTGGCGCAAGGGCATCGCGAGCAGTTTGCTCGTAGCGAGGTCTGCCACATGGCGGCAATTTATCCCACAAACGCGGGTTTCCTGAGACGGTTTGCGGCCATCGTCTACGACAGCCTCCTGCTATTCTCGGTGCTTTTCTTTGCTACCCTTGTCTTGCTGTTATTGAATGGCGGCCGTGCAATACCACCCAATGAGCCCCTTTATACTACCTATCTCATTGGCGTTAGTTTCCTCTATTTTGGATGGTTTTGGACCCATGGAGGACAAACGCTAGGCATGCGGGCGTGGCGACTTCGCATCGAGCATGAGACCGGCAGGCCAGTCAGCTGGAAGCTCGCCCTGCTGCGTTTTGCTAGCGCGATCTTGTCGTGGTTACCTCTGGGCGCCGGTTATCTCTGGATGCTGGTCGATAGCAGGGGCCTAGCCTGGCATGATCGGCTGTCAGGTACCATAGTTGTTTTGACAACCAAAGCCAAACGCTGACATGTGCTCCGGTACAAACACCGGCATAAGTAGAGCCACCTCGAGGAACGTGGGTCCAAATGGACTTGTTGAGACCATGATATGGCATTAGTTGCGGTGTTCTAACGCACACGGCGCATCATCACGATGGCAAACGCAAAGAATAGAGCGGTCGGAGCCGTGGCGCTTAGCATCGGGCTGATGCCATAAACCACGCCAGCTTGGCCCGCCACTTGTTGCAGTATGTGAAAACCAATCCCCGCGAGCACTCCTACCACCAAACGAGGGCCAATGCCAGCCGAGCCCAGCTTACCCAGCACAAGCGGGATCGCCAAGAAAATCATGACTCCTGTGGCTAGCGGATACACTAGCTTCTGCCAGAGCGCATACTCATAGTAGGCAGTATCCAGATCGTTAGCACGCAGGTAATTGAGATATTTGTACAGGCCGAGGGCAGAAAGCCGCTCCGGCTTTACCACCACCACCTCAACCAGGTCGGGTGAAAACGACAAATGCCACGCCAACGTCTGATACGAACGTTGCCTGACGCCGTTTGGCCCAATCTCGCTTTGCCGGACATGCTCCAGTATCCACTTCCCGTCGGCGTAGGTGGCAGCACTGGCATGGGTCGCGATGCGCAACCGACGCTTCCCATCAAAGTCATAGATGTAGATGTCCTGCATGCGGTTGCCCGGCAGAACTTGGCCGACATTGACGAAGCTCGTACCGTCTCTAATCCACAGCCCATAGCCCGTCTTCAGCGAGAGACGTTTGTCTATTGCGAGCGAGCGGCGCTCTTCGGCGAGGCGCTCGCTCTGCGGGGCAACCCACTCGCCAATTACCAAGGCGGCAATCATCAACACAGCACCTGTTTTCATCACAGCAGAAGTGATGCGCCCTGGCGATATCCCAGAGGCGCGTAACACCGTAAGCTCCGAGTTAGATGCGAGTGTCCCTAGCCCGACGAGACTTCCGATAAGCGTTGCTACTGGAAAGGCGCTGAAAGCCAACCGCGGTATGATGAGTATCACATAGGCCACGGCGTGCCCTAGAGTGTAATCACCCTTGCCGACGGTATCGAGATCATCGACAAAGGTAATGAATACAAATAAGGCTACCAGCACGAACAGGGCGAGTCCCGTTGCCCGCAGCACATAGCTCCCGATATACCAGTCAAGCAGCCTCACGTCGCCTCCCGAGCCTTCGTAACGCCCGCCAAAGCCAGCGGCTCGCAGAAGACTGGTAATAAATTAAACCGGCGGCGACAAGTGCCGTCGCCCCGTGAACGAGCCAAACGCCGACACCCACCGGCAAATCACCGCGTAGAACAAGATTCTCGACAATACTGAGCAAGTTATAATAGATGAAATAGACGAGAGTCGCAGGCAGCAGCTTTGCAAACCGCCCACGACGGGGTGTCGTATGCGCTAGGGGAACAGCCAGGGCACCGAGCACGAGGACCGACACAGGTAGCGATAAGCGACGTGCCAGCTCAGCAATCTGGCTGATGTCGTCAAGTCGCAGCAGAGCTTGAGTGGGAAGTGCTTGCACACGTGGATGGCTCTCCTGTTCCCTTGACTCGTCGATGCGCACTGCGTAGCGCCCAAACTGCGTTACCACATAACTCGCCTCCCCCGGTCTACCCTGATAGCGGTGGCCATTGAGCAACACGATAAATCGGCCACCCGTTACCTCATCCACGAGCTGGTGTGCCGTCTCTGCTACAACGATATCCTCACCCGTGTCCCAGCGCAGCCGTCCAAAAACGCCGCGCGCCTCTCGTGTGCGGCTGGTGGCTTCTTGTACGTACAGTACCTGATCGCCCTGATGGAACTCCTTAAAGCGTCCCGGATAAATCCCTGTGGCTTCTGTTTGATCCTTTGCTCGCTGCCGCAGATCTTGTAATTGGCTCTCCGCCATGGGGGATACGTACAGCGACAGCACTGTCGCCATTACCGCCACCCCCGCAGCAAACCAAAATACCATACGCAATAACCTGATCGGCCCGAGACCACTGGCTGTTATTGCCACAACCTCACTGTCTCTGTAGAGGCGGCCAAAGCCAATCAAGATCGCGAGGTAGAATGCCAGAGGAATGAGCAGCGCTATTTGGGTGGCAAGCTTGAGGGCGATGAACTTAGCAATCATCTCTGCCGCAATTTTGCCGGCAGCAGCCTCGCCAAGGTAGCGGAGAAAGTGGTCGCTGACATAGATCAGAACCAGGATGGCAAGGACGGCAGAGAATGCTTGGGATACTTCTCGGATAAGGTAGCGTCGGAGTATCAAATGCTTACCTGGCGATGAATGTGGGATGTATTTTGCTTGTTGGTGGCCAAAGGATTACAATTTGCCCTCGACTACGCGCGGGGGATACCACGAGCGCACGCATCAGCAAAGAGAGACTCCGCCCGTCGCATTCCGCCCAATGAGCGCAACCCGATGCTTTGCTAGCGTCTTCTGGAAGTATTGCAAGGTCTAAGAAGCTGTTTTACTAATGTCCGAGGGCCGGAGTCGCAAGGCGCACGGCGGCCAGCAACCGGAGTGCCATAGGGATTGCGAGCTGCCCCGCAAGGCCGCTATGGCAAGCGCAGCAGTTTTTAAAACAGCCTCTCAAGCCTACGAGGATCTTAGCAAAGCCTGCGCGCTCCGGCATTGAGCCACCAAGCCTTTCTGAAGAGCCATTATGGATTTCGCATTTACCACCGCTAGAGTTGATGTTAACCGAACCGCATGCGCTGTCGTAGGAGTGTACCAAGACGGTTCGCTTCCACCGGCAGCATCGGAAATCGATTCCCTTTCAAAAGGGGCGCTGTCAAAGCTCATTAAGGCCGGGGATGTAACGGCGACGCTTGGTAAGACGCAGCTGCTGCACGGCCTCCAGGGAGTACCCGCAGAGCGCATACTGATGGTTGGGTGCGGCACCGAATCTGAGTTGGACGACGCCCGGTACGCGAAAATTCTCGCGGCGGCCAGTGCGTCACTGCGTCAGACGGGTGCACGAGACGCTACATTTTATCTCGCTGAATTGCGAGTCCCGGGCCGCGACCTGTTCTGGCAGGTAAGGCACCTCGTGCAGAAAGCCTGCGAATCCGCTTACCAGTTTGATCAGCTCAAGACCGAGCACGACAAGGACAACAAGAATAAACAGAGGCTGCGCAAGATAAACCTGTGTTTGCCACGACGATTCGATTCTGATCACGCTAAACGCGCGCTGCAAGAAGGTATGGCCATCGCCAGCGGCATGGCGCTTGCCAAAGATCTCGGTAACCTGCCGCCCAACGTTTGTACGCCCCGCTACCTTGCGGATACTGCCCGTGCACTGGAAAAGGAAAACAAGTCTGTCGCAGTGACCGTTTTGAACGAAGGGGAAATGAAGAAACTCGGCATGGGCGCGCTCCTCTGTGTGGCCCGCGGCAGTCGCGAACCGCCCAGGCTGATCGCCATAGAATATCGTGGCGGGCACAAATCCGAGGCCCCTGTGGTTTTGGTGGGAAAGGGCGTTACCTTTGACTCGGGAGGCATCTCCATCAAGCCCGCCGACAAGCTCGATGAGATGAAATTTGACATGTGCGGTGCAGCCAGCGTGCTTGGCACCTTGAAAGCCGTGCTAGAGCTGGCATTACCGGTGAACGTGGTGGGGATCATTCCGGCCTGTGAGAATCTGCCAAGCGGTACTGCCACCAAGCCTGGCGACATCGTCACGAGCTTGTCTAAGCAGACTGTAGAAATCCTCAATACGGATGCCGAAGGAAGGCTGCTCCTGTGCGACGCGCTAACTTATGCCAAACGATTTAAGCCTACCGTAGTCATTGACATTGCGACACTGACCGGCGCCTGCGTTATCGCCCTCGGTGCCCATGCGTCGGGTCTATTCACCAACGACGAAGAGCTTGCCGATGCTTTGTTAACGGCCGGATCCTATGCTGGCGATCGCGCCTGGCGCCTTCCGCTCTGGGAGGAGTACGCAGAGCAACTGAAGAGCAATTTCGCGGACGTAGCCAATATTGGCAGCCGTGAGGGCGGTGCGATCGTCGCTGCCCGTTTCCTCGCTCGCTTCACCGAAGCCTACCGTTGGGCCCACCTGGACATTGCCGGAACAGCATGGAGGAGCGGCGACGAAAAAGGTGCTAACGGTCGGCCAGTGCCCTTGCTCACGCAATACTTGCTGGATTGGAGCAGCACGCATGCCAAATCGGCTTAGCCGAAACAGACCTATGCGTTGAGTCCCGGTGCTTAATGCGACATACCCCATCCACAACGTACTAGGTCAGTGACGCAGGTTGATTTCTACGTCCTCACGGCTGCCGCAAGCCATCAAGGGCGGGCGCGGTTCGCCTGTCGGCTTGCTGAAAAGGCCTGGAAAAAAGGTTATCGCGTGTTTATCCACACCAGCTCCGAGTTCGAGGCGCAACAACTCGATGACCTGCTGTGGACATTTCGTGCCGAAAGCTTTGTGCCCCACGCCATCGCCACCGACCCGCGCGACGCGGCACTGCCGGTGCTCGTGGGCACGGGCTCTGAGCCGGCACTACCACTCGATCTGCTCGTCAACCTCAGTGACACCGTACCTGCGTACTTCCAGCGCTTTGCGCGGCTCGCTGAGATCGTCGAGCCCAACGACACGCAGCGCGAGATCGCGCGCAGTCGCTATCGTCATTACCGTGAGCAAGGTTGCCGCTTGCGGTCGCACAATGTGTGAGTGATAAACAAATGGATCTGCCAAGCAGCAACATCGACCACCAGAAAGCCACCGAGACCCCAACCTCCCATAGCGACGAAAACCAGCTGCAAACCGTCATTCCGTTACTGTCAGAAGTGGTAGTTCCTGGAGCGGCTTTAGCCGAGCCGGTAAAGACAGTAGCGGCGGATGCTCGGTCGACGCCCGCCGATGACGATCGCGGCGCCGAACAGCAGCTGATGGAGCGACTATTACCAACGCTCGGAAAGTTGGTCGAGGTGAGCGTGCGTGAGGTGCTTTCTGAGGCCAGCCAGCAGATCGTGCGCAATGTACTGACACAACTTCACCACCAGATCTCCGCTATGCCCCAGGAACGAACGGCAACGCCAATACAGCAATCACCCGCAAAATCTTAACTCGCGGCGCCAGGCCAAACGCATGTCGCCGCGCCGCGTTACAGCGCTGATGACCTTCAGCCCGAAACGACCTCCACTGTCTCGTCCCACGGATGTCTCACCGACTTTCCCCCATGTCCAGCCACGGTGAGCATCGCGGCGCAGCACTGCCTCTCCCCTCATCCTGCCGCGAGTCACTTTAGCGGGGCCGTTTTGTGGCGGATGACCCTAGTCGACTTTTTTCGATGCCTGGGAAAAATCGGCGATGACGCTCGCCAACCCCGCAACGACCCGCGCGGTGCGCGCATAGTCGAGCTTCTCCGGCGTGTCCCTGGCGCTGTGATAGTGTGCATAGCGGAAGAAGGCCGTATCGGTCACCATGATCGCCGGATAGCCGACCTGCCAGAACGACCAATGATCCGACCAGCCTACACCCTTGATCCAGGCGGGAACGGCGGCACCCTCGGAGGGAAAGGCGGTGTGGCGCCGAAAAGACTGGAGGGCGCGGCGCACGAGCGCCCGGGAGCCGAGATTGCCGACGAAGCCTATGAAATCGGCGGTATTGGGGTAGAACAAGCTCAGGGGAAAGGGGTAGCGCTGGCTGCCTGGCTGATCCGAGTAATGGCCGATGGTCTCGAGCGACAGCATGGCCTGAATGCGGTCCCCCCGATCGCGGGCGGCTCGGGCATGGACGAGGCTCCCCATCTCAGGGGTGTAGGAAAATGGCGGCTCTTCGTTCACAAAGGCGACGAAGCGCACGGTGCGAGGCAGTGCCCGCTCGGCGAGCAGTCGCGCGAGATCCAGCACAGCGGCCACCCCGGAGCCGTTGTCGTTGGCGCCGGGACTGCCGATCACCGAGTCATAGTGCGCGCCCACCAAAACGATTTCCTCCGGAATCGCGTTGCCGGGTTTCTCGGCGATGATGTTGCGCACGGGCTTGCCCCGGCTCTCATAGGCTTCGGCTTCAGGCCGATAGCCGAGCTGGACAAACATGTCTTGGATGTAATCCGCGGCGGCGAGCAGCGCCGGGTAGTGCCACAAATTACGCTCGCCGATCTGGTCGGCCAGCGTCTGGACGTGGCCCAGTAGACGGTCGCGGATGCGGCTTTCCTCGGTGGAGAGCGACGGCAGCGGCCCGGAGTATGAAGCATCTGGCATGCGAGTAATGTAAACCAAAGACGCAAGCAGCAGAATCGAGAGCGCACCCAGGTACAAGGCAACACGAGTTCGCCCCGGTGGCAACGATTGCACAACGTACCGGACGAAAGGTGCCTTTCCTCTGTTTATTAGCGGTAGATTTCTCGAAAGCCCCCCTTGATTTTCTCCTCACCATCGACGGCGGAGCGAAAGAGATCCGAGGCGCCGAAGTTGTTTGGAAAGATCGGTTCCGGCGCACTCACCTTGTCGAGCTTGCTCATTTGTTCCTCGGACAGCTCGATATCCAGCGCCCCCAGGTTGTCTTCGAGGTGCTCGAGCTTGCGCGCGCCAATGATAGGGGCCATAACGCCCGGCTTCGCGAGTAGCCAGCGCAGCGCCACTTGGCTTGATGAGGCGCCGATCTCCGCGGCGATCTCCTTGACGACCTCGACGATGGCGAGATTGCGCTCGGTGAGGAAACCGAGGTTCTGCACCATGCCGTGGCGTGCGGCATCGGCTGTGGTTTGCTTGGCGGTCACATCGTCGCGAGTGTACTTGCCCGAGAGCACCCCGCCGGCGAGCGGCGACCAAGGTTGGATCGCAACACCATGCTCTGCCGCCATCGGCACCAGCTCAAACTCCACCGTGCGTTCCGTCAGGTTGTAAAGCACTTGAGTTGCGATGAAGGGCGTCCAGCCGCGTAGCCGGGCGAGGGTGTTGGCCTCGGCGATTTTCCAGGCCGGGGTGTCTGAAGCTGCAACATAGAGCACCTTGCCCTGACGGACCAGATCATCGAGGGCGCGCATGACCTCCTCGACCGGTGTGCGAAACTCCCAGGCGTGCACCCACAGCAGATCAATGTAGTCGGTGTTTAGGCGCCTGAAACTCGCCTCGACCGACTCAACGAGGTTCTTGCGATGATTGCCACCGGCGTTTGGATTACCGGCCTCCATCTGCAGGGTGTACTTGGTCGCGACAACGAAGCGATGTCGCCGTTCCGCCATGAAGCGGCCGAGCAGCGTCTCGCTGGTGCCCCCGGTATAGTAGTTGGCCGTGTCGATGAAGTTGCCGCCGCGCTCGGCGTAGAGCTCAAAAATCTTGCGGCTGGTCTCTTCGTCGCAGCCCCAGCCCCACTCGGTGCCGAAGGTCATGGTGCCGAGGGCAAGGGGCGAGACCCGCACGCCGCTGGCGCCCAGCAGGTGATAGCGGTCCAGGGAGAGGTTCATCGTGCTTTCCTCCAGGGTTTCAGGAGATCAGGTGGAACAATGGCTTAAAAATCTCTGGCTCACCCGAAACGGGATGAACTGTCGGCGACCTACCCCAACCAAAGCGTGCACACGCCACATCCCAGTCGGAAATAGTTCCTAAACCTGTGCGCGCCTTATGCGCAACCTCTGGGTTCTCCAGTGTAAGCGCAAAAGTCCTCAAGTCAGGTGCGAGCCCATGGATGAGCGCTGGCTGGCTATCCGAAACAAGGGATTCCACAGCCGGCCACGAGGGTGGCAAAAGCGTTGAGTGCTCATTGCGAAGATAGCATGGCTTGCGAGTATCACGTTCATGTTGTCATGTTAATCCAACCACCGCTGCCCGTCAGCGAGTTCGTCACGCTTAAGGGCGTTATTTCGCCCAGTGCAGCAGGAATTGTCACGGCTGCGAAAGCGCGCAGGGGCGGCATTGCTGGGTGAGGCGCTATTTCAGTGTCACAAGTGGATGGCTCACCTGCTATAAAGACACTCTTAGCCGCTGGCCGCCCATCCATACCGGTGGGCACAAGACCAGGTACAATGATGTTTGGCACCGTCTGCGCATCGCTTAATCATCTGAACAGCACCATGGACAAGACCTACCATCCACAAACCATTGAACAGCGCTGGTACGCGCTGTGGGAGCAGAAAGGCTATTTCGTGCCGGCTGGCCGTGAACGCGGGGATGCGAGCCCCCCCGCGTATTGCATCATGATCCCGCCGCCAAACGTCACCGGCAGTCTGCACATGGGACACGCTTTTCAGCACACCATTATGGACGTGCTGATCCGGTATCACCGCATGCTTGGCGACCAAACGCTGTGGCAAGCAGGCACCGATCACGCTGGAATAGCCACCCAGATGGTGGTGGAACGACGACTCAATGCTGAAGGTCTCACGAGGCACGCCATTGGACGCGAGGCGTTCATGGCGCGAGTGTGGCAATGGAAGAGCGAGTCTGGGGGGACTATTACCCGTCAGCTGCGCCGCCTGGGCGCCTCCCTAGACTGGCAAACCGAACGGTTTACGATGGATGAGGGCTTATCGGATGCCGTCCTCGAAACCTTCGTTCGTCTGTATCATGAAGGTCTCATTTACCGCGGGCAGCGGCTGGTTAACTGGGACCCGGTGCTGCACACCGCGGTCTCAGACCTCGAGGTGGAATCTACAGAAGAAGACGGTTATCTATGGCATCTGCGCTACCCGCTGGCGGATGGCAGCGGGCATATTACGGTCGCCACCACACGCCCAGAAACCATGCTCGGCGACACGGCCGTCGCCGTACACCCTGAAGATGAACGCTACCGAGCTCTGGTCGGCCAAGCAGTGGAGCTACCTCTTACGGGGCGTCGCATACCCATTATCGCCGATGAGTACGTGGATCCTGCCTTTGGCAGTGGCTGCGTGAAGATAACGCCGGCCCATGATTTTAATGATTACGCCGTTGGCATCCGCTACAACCTCCCCCTGATTAATATTTTGACCATCGATGCGCGGATTGGCTCCGAGGCTCCCAAAGTCTATCAGGGGCTGGATCGCTATGAAGCCCGGCAACGGATCGTCGCGGATCTGGAGAAGCAGGGTCTCGTCGAGCACGTACAACCCCACCGCCTTCCCGTTCCCCGGGGCGACCGCTCACACGCCGTCATCGAACCCTATCTCACCGATCAGTGGTTCGTGCGTGTTGAACCATTGGCCAAGGCCGCTATCCAGGCAGTGGAGGATGGACGCATCCGTTTCGTACCCGCGACGTGGACGAAAACCTATTTCGAATGGATGCGCAATATCCAGGACTGGTGCATCAGCCGCCAGATTTGGTGGGGACACCGGATCCCTGCGTGGTATGACGAACAGGGCAACGTCTACGTCGGGCGCAGCGAGCAAGAGGTGCGGCAACACTATGCTCTGGGCGCCGCGATTACCCTGAACAGGGATCCCGATGTCCTGGACACCTGGTTTTCTTCGGCGCTGTGGCCCTTCTCAACACTCGGCTGGCCCCAGCAGACGGAGCGTTTGGCCACATTCTACCCCACGAGTGTCCTGGTTACCGGCTTTGATATTATTTTCTTTTGGGTCGCGCGCATGATCATGATGGGCTTGAAATTCGCCGATGACGTGCCGTTTCGAGAGATTTACGTGCACGGTTTGGTGCGCGATGCCGATGGGCAGAAAATGTCGAAGTCGAAAGGTAATATCCTCGATCCCTTGGATCTCGTGGACGGCATCGACCTGGAAAGCCTCATCGCCAAGCGCACCACGGGGCTCATGCAACCGCAGCTCGCACCAGCAATCGAAACGGCTACCCGCAAGCAGTTTCCGAAGGGCATTCCTGCTTTTGGCACTGATGCGCTGCGCTACACATTCTGCTCCTTGGCGACCACCGGTCGCGACATTCGCTTCGACATGGGACGCATCGAAGGCTACCGCAACTTCTGTAACAAGCTCTGGAATGCGGCACGCTTTGTGTTGCTGCACACCGCAGGCAAGGACGGCGGGCAGACCGGCGGCGACATGGCGCGCCCCCTCATTGATCGATGGATTCTAACCTTACTCCAGCGAACCATCGAACAGGTTCACGACGCTGTGCAACAGTATCGGTTCGATCTGGCGTCGCAAGTGCTCTATGAATTCATCTGGAACGAGTTCTGCGATTGGTACTTGGAGCTTGTCAAACCGACGCTGCAAACGAAGGAGGCGAGCAATGCTGAGCTGCGCGCCACGCGCCGCACGCTCGTTGAAGTCCTGGACTCAAGCCTGCGACTCATACACCCCTTCATGCCCTTTATCACCGAGGAGATCTGGCAGCGGGTGGCACCACTTACCGAAAACGCGGAAAAAACCATTATGCTGGCTCCCTACCCCACCGCAAACGCAAACCTCATCGATGAGAGTGCTGTCGAAGAAGTGAATTGGATTAAAGAATTCGTTCTGGCAATTCGTCAGGTGCGCGGTCAGGTGGGTATCCCGCCCGGCAAACCTGTGCCGCTGTTGCTTCGCCGCGGCTCTTCCCTCGATCGCCCGCGCACTCAGGCAAATGCACATTATTTGAAACCGCTGGCCCGCATCGAGTCGATCCGGTGGGTCGATGGAACGGCACAGATTCCCGAATCGGCGACAGCCCTCCTCGGCGAGCTAGAACTGTTTTTGCCACTTTCTGAGGTGATCGATCGCAACGCTGAGACCAAACGACTCGCCCGCATCATTGAACAACGCAGACAGGAGCTGACCCGCGCTCAGAAAAAGCTCGCCACGTCGAGCTTTATTGAGAAAGCGCCAGCCAACGTCGTACAAAAGGAGCGCCTGAAGGTTGAGGAACTGCTTGGTGCGATTACCAAACTTGAGGCGCAGCAAGCGCAACTAAAGGGATTCTCGTGAGGCGCGCGGTTGCAGCAGTTCGCCAGTCGGGTGCACTGATTTGGCTTGCCGCCTCTTGCGGCAGGCTTTCTGCTCACAGAGTCTCTGGACGATCGTAGGCATGCACGAAGGCGGGGTGGTATATCCGGCACGCCCGGTGATTGCGGTCGGAGCCGTGGTCATGAAGGAGAGCAAAGTTTTGCTGGTGCGACGGGGGCAGCCGCCAAACGCCGGGCTATGGGCCATTCCCGGCGGCGCTGTGGAACTTGGCGAATCGCTGCAGGCAGCGGCCGAACGGGAATTGCGAGAGGAAACCAACGTCATCATCCGCGCCGGTGAGCCCATCTACACCTTTGATTACATTGACTGCGATGCCAAAGGACGGGTCCGATATCACTATGTCATCATCGACCTTCTGGGCCAGTACTTGGGCGGAGAGCCGAAAGCCCACAGCGATGCACTAGAAGCACGTTGGATATCGGCCGCAGACCTTGAAGCGCTGCGAGTCAGTGAAAACACCTTAATGCTTCTTCGTCATCAACTGGAGTTCGGAAAAAGACCGGCTGACCGCCTACCCTGAAGACAATTATTTTATTATTTATTGCCTGCCCCAAGGCTCAATGATGAAGATGCAGTGAACGCTCCTCCCCGTGGTAACTCGCTTATCGAAGTGCAAATGACTAATGACTTGAGAGACCCGCCGGTGAATTACTGGGAACAGCCCCTGTTGGCTCAAGGCAACCATAAGAGAAGACAAGCTTGATGTTCAAGGCCCTGCGTGAAGACATCTGCTGCATCTTTGAGCGGGATCCCGCAGCCCGAAATGCCTTCGAGGTGCTGACCACCTATCCCGGACTGCATGCGGTTATCTTGTATCGCGCCAGCCATCGTTTGTGGCGCTGGCGACTCAAATGGCTTGCGCGCTTCCTTGCCATGTTCAGCCGTTGGTTGACAGGGATCGAAATTCATCCAGCCGCACAGCTCGGACGACGCTTCTTTATAGATCACGGCATGGGAGTCGTCATAGGAGAGACAGCCCTCATTGGTGACGACTGTACGATTTACCATGGCGTCACCCTCGGTGGCACAAGCTGGGGCAAGGGAAAACGGCATCCGACGCTCTGCAATAACGTGGTTATAGGGGCGGGCGCCAAGGTGCTCGGTCCCATTGTGGTGGGTGAAGGTGCACGCATCGGCTCTAATGCCGTGGCCGTTCGCAACGTGCCGCCGGGATCCACGGTGGTTGGTATTCCGGGGCATGTGGTTCCCAGGCATGATGACACCCAACGAGATCGGCAAGCAATCGCGGAGAAGATCGGCTTTGACGCCTATGGGCTCACGCAAAGCCTCCCCGATCCGGTCGCCGACGCTATCAATCGAATGCTCGATCACATCCACGCCATGGACAGGGAAATGGAAGTCATGCGTGACGCCATCAATCGCCTCGGTGGGCGGGTCGAAGCCTTAGCACTACCGGATTTGCAACCCTGTCAGATCGATGGGAATTCCCCCACCGTCGGCGTGCAACAAAAAATCGCTACCGGTGATAAATAGTTGACGTAATTACTCAGATATGACAGCCTGTTAGAATTAAGGTAAAGAGGATAGCGAAACAAGGCCATGCGTCTGACAACCAAAGGCCGATATGCGGTAACGGCAATGTTAGATCTTGCCATACACCATGACCAAGGGCCGGTGGCACTGGCCGACATCGCCAAGCGGCAGGGGATTTCCCTATCTTATTTGGAACAGCTTTTCGCACAACTACGAAAACACGGTTTGGTGCGTAGTACGCGAGGTCCAGGGGGCGGTTATCGGCTAGGCCGAGGAGCAACGGCAATCGCCGTGTCAGACGTTATCCGCGCCGTCGATGAGTCTGTTGATGCCACCCGCTGTGGCGGTAAGGAGAACTGCCAAGGCGAAGAGCGGTGCCTGACGCACGATCTATGGACCGATCTGAGCCACCAGATTTACGACTTTCTGAGTGCAATCAAGCTTGCTCAACTGGTCGAACGCAGGCGGGTGAAAGAGGTGGCATGCCGCCAGGGGCAAGGGGTTCATGCTTGCCATGTCTCAGCAGCCGTTAAATCCCCAATAATCAAAACCGGCACTTAGGAGCCTGTAGGGCAACGTTGCCTGATTGTCAGGGATGGGCAGGCTATTCGACTCCAGCCTCACGCTCAGCGGATACTTTAGAGAATGTCACCAGCGCCGACAAAACGAGGCGCACGGCGGTAAGCTGCTGCTTTGTGCATTAGAGTACATAACTCATACGGAGGAGACAATGGCGATTACATTGACTGTCAACGCCGCTGAACGGGTCAAACGGTTCCTCAACGAAAGCGGATCCACTGTCGGGCTGCGCTTTGGCGTAAAACGCACCGGATGCTCCGGTATGGCTTATGTCGTGGATCTGGCGCGCTCGATAGAGTCTGAAGATGAAGTATACGAGAGCATGGACGTCAAGATTGTGGTGGATCGCCAAAGCCTGCCGTTCGTTGATGGCACCGAGATTGACTTTTCCGGCGAGCCAATGTCTGAAAGCTTCCGATTTCATAATCCTCGACAAAAAACTCAATGCGGATGTGGCGAAAGCTTCGGCATTTGAAGCCACCAAGACAACCCCAGCACCCGCCCTACTCCCCCGGGGATGATGACTGGGAACCGCTTCCGTTGCGCCGGCGGCGCGGTTTCTTCTGCCTGGGGCGACGCGTATAATCGGCCCCTGCTATGGAATAAGGAGACAATAAGAAATGGCCACTGAACGCACGCTTTCAATCATTAAACCCGACGCGGTAGCAAAAGATGTTATCGGGGAAATCTATACCCGCTTTGAGAAGGGTGGGCTTCGAATCATCGCCGCCAAAATGCTACACCTGACGCGCAAACAGGCGGAGGAATTTTATGATGTGCACAAGGAGCGTCCGTTCTATGGTGAGCTGGTAGACTTCATGACGAGTGGGCCTGTCGTAGTGCAGGTGCTCGAGGGGGACAATGCAATCGCGAGAAATCGCGAGCTCATGGGGGACACCAATCCCGCAAAGGCGGCTCATGGCACGATTCGCGCATCATTTGCGGCCACTATTGATGAAAACGCCGTGCATGGTTCCGACGGACCGGAAACTGCCAAGCGAGAAATCGACTTTTTCTTTAAAGATACGGAAATCTGCCCGCGTACAAGATAGAGCTTGTGGACATTGCACGCGACAACCTGCTGGGGATGGATCGGGAGCGCCTGAGGGCGCTCATGAGTGAGCTTGGCGAGAAGCCTTTCCACGCCATCCAGCTGCTGCGCTGGATCCACCATCGCGGTATGCTTGACTTCGACGCCATGACCAACCTCAGCAACAAGCTAAGGGAGCGTCTCAAGGCGCACGCCAACCTCAAGTTGCCCGAGATCACTAAATGTCACACCTCTGTCGACGGTACCAAGAAGTGGACACTACGCATCGACGAAGCTAACTATGTCGAGATGGTGTTTATTCCCGAAAGTGGCCGTGGCACTCTGTGTATCTCATCCCAGGCTGGATGTGCGTTGCGCTGCTCCTTTTGCGCCACGGGCACCCAGGGGTTCAGTCGCAACCTCACAGCCGATGAAATCATCGGGCAGGTATGGTTAGCCAGGGGATTGCTGGAGAGCAGCGAAAGCAGCGCTCATCCAGTAACCAATGTCGTGTTTATGGGCATGGGAGAGCCCTTGCTCAACTTCGACAATGTTGTTGCAGCCATTCGGCTGTTACTCGATGACAATGCTTATGGGCTTTCGCGGCGTCGAGTAACACTGAGCACAGCCGGCGTTGCGCCCCGCATCGATGATCTGGGCAAAGCTTGTCCGGTAAGCCTGGCGGTTTCCCTGCATGCGCCAGACGATGCCCTGCGAAGCAAGCTGGTACCGCTCAATCGCAAATACCCCGTTGCTTGTCTGCTCGATGCCTGTCGGCGATACGCGGACCTTAATCCGAAACGCCAAATTACTTTTGAGTACGTGCTGCTCGAAGGCGTCAACGACCAACCGGGCCATGCGCATCAGCTGGTACGGCTGCTTCATGATCTGCCAGCGAAGGTCAATTTAATTCCGTTCAATCCCTTTCCCAATAGTGGCTATCAACGCTCTAAACCGGATGCTATCGATCGCTTTCGTAATATTTTATTGGCCAAAGGGCTCATGACCATAACGCGCAAGACCCGGGGAGAGGATATTGCTGCCGCCTGCGGTCAGCTCGCAGGACAAGTTCAGCGCCGTCGCTGGCGGCACCACCTAGAGAAACCGGAGATCGCCCCACAACGAGCTTCGCCGCAACAAGCTACAAGACTCCAACCCATAATCTCCATAGCAGGATAGGGACATTCTGTTCAGCAGGTTCATCGATTCGATAATCTCGCCAATACGCTGGGTTCGCATCCGCGCAGAGATTGTGAATAAACTGACTGCGCCTCTCGATAGCGGCGTTGGTTGGTGCTTGCCCCTCGCCTATCGAGCAAATACGTCTCGCGGCTTGGCTCCATCCGCCTTGCTCTCGGGCTGCTCGCTACGGTTTCTTCACCATCTCTCGATTAGGAGTCGTTTTACGCTCCTGTTTGCCATCGTGAGCGGGCTTTTGCTGTTCGGATGCGCAACAACCGGTACTGGCAACAAACCTGCCCTGCCGCAAAAGGTCGATCGTCTAGCTGAGCTGCATACCCAGCTCGGGCTAGGGTATCTGCGTGAAAGACGCTACGAAACTGCCTGGAAGCGGTTAAACAAAGCCTTGGAGCTCGAGCCCAATTACGCCGCAGCCCACGGTGCCATGGCGCTTCTGCATGAGCAGCTCAATGAGCCTCAGGAAGCCGAAGCCCATTACCGCCGCGCCCTTGCCATCAACCCCTCAGATTCCGCATCGCACAACAATTTTGGACGATTTCTCTGCACTCAGGGACGGGCGACAGACGCTGAAGCCGAATTTCTCAAAGCTGTGGCAAACCCCCTCTACGATTCACCGGAAATCGCTTACACCAACGCGGGTCTATGCCTGTACGCCGGTGGCGACTTGGAAAAGGCAGAGGATTACCTGCGCCACGCCCTGCGGATTAACCCCAACATACCGGTTGCTTTACTGAAAATGACTTCGGTGACACTTCAGAAGGACCAACCGCTGCCGGCACGAGGGTACCTTCAACGCTATCTGGCATTGGGACGCCAAACAGCAGAGTCGTTGTGGCTCGGGGTTCGAATCGAGCGCCTACTTGGCGACCCAAATGCAGCCGCAAGCTACGCCATGTTGCTCAAGAACAATTTTCCAGATTCCAACGAAACACGCTTGCTGCTTGAGTCTGACTCGAGCCGAAGCCCGAGTGTGCAATGACGACTTTTCCTTTAGAAAATCCCCTACCGAATGAACTGCCGGACATGTCAATGGGCACCGGCAACGAACTGCGTGAGGCACGCATCAAAGCCGGTCTTAGCGTGCAGGACGTCGCCAAGCGGCTGCGCTTGGATACCGACACGATCGGCTACCTTGAGGACGAAACCTACGAGCGTTTACCGGCCCCCGCCTTCGTGCGAGGCTATCTTCGAAATTACGCGGCTCTACTGGGATTACCATCGGATCCCCTCGTTCAAGCTTTCAACCGCCGCGGCTTACCGGCCCCACCTCTAAGAGCAGACATTACACAAAACCAGCCGGTAATGGCAAACCGCATGCCCCTTCGCGTCGCCACTTATGGCATTTTGTTATGCGGCGTCATCTTGACCGCAGTGCAGCTGTTCGGTCAAAATTCGGAGCTTGTTGGGATAAATCCTGCTGCCGTCGGCCAGCCGGAGCAATCGCTGTCTGAGGCGCCCCCCCCGGCGGACGAGGATCTTACAGCGCCCAGCCAGACCCCAACCTCGACGTCGATCCCAAACGTGGCCGCAGATGCTCCGCAAGGTTGGACATCAAGTGCACCGAGTTTGCCGGCCGCTGGTAGGCAAACTTTCGCCTTAAGTGAGGAAAAATCCGTGGGCCTGCCGCCCGAAATCCCAACTCCTCGGATCAATGCGCAGGCAGCCTTGCTATCCTCCCCGCCATTGACGGGAGGAAAAACCACATCTGCCTCGCTGGCATCAGCCGCCTCGGCGGCTACCAATGGCGATCCGATGACTGAAGCGTCGCCTCCAGTTTTCAAGCAGGAAACGACGGCAAATTCAGCAGCACCGGCGCAGGATCACCTGATGATGCGCTTTGCGCACGATTCCTGGGTCGAGATCTACGATCATGGAGGGGCACGCCTTTACTATAGTCTCGTGAAAGAAGGCGAGGTGCTGACACTGAGCGGCGCGGCACCGTTTCGGGTGCTGCTCGGCTATGCGAAAGATGTGAATATTGAGTACAACGGTTTACCTTTTGATCATCGAGCCTTTATTCACCCGCAAGGGCTCGCCCGCTTTTCTCTGGGCAAGCCATCGCGAGCGTCCGCTGGCCACAACGACACCGAGGCTATCGTACCAACCTCAGGTAACGCCGGCTCCACCGCACACCCTTCGGCGGTAACGGGGCCATAGGCAAATCGCGCCGTTGACCGACGACGAGAAGGTTTATGGCGATGGCGCCATGACATCGAGAACAAGCTGCGTTAACCGGCCGGCAGTATCTAGCGGCGCAAATTAGAGACTCTCCGCCTTGACCAAACCCAAGCCGATTCAGGCCGTCCGGGGGATGGCAGATATTCTTCCTGCCGACGCCGTCCTGTGGCAACAATTGGAGGACACCGCCCGGCGCGTGCTCATCAGCTACGGTTACCAAGAAATTCGCCTGCCCCTGATCGAGCAAACCGAGCTCTTTTCCCGTTCCATCGGCGAAGTAACCGATATTGTGGAGAAGGAAATGTACACGTTTGCCGACCGCAATCGCAGTAGTCTGACGCTGCGCCCGGAAGGCACCGCAGGATGTGTCCGTGCCGCTATCGAGCACAACCTGTTGCGCGGCGCTTCTCAGCGCTTATGGTACATGGGGCCCATGTTCCGACATGAACGTCCTCAAAAAGGCCGGCATCGGCAGTTTCATCAGCTCGGTATAGAGGCCTTTGGGATGGCGGGTCCGGTGATCGACGCTGAGCAGATCTTCATGGGGACGCGATTGTGGAATGCGCTGGGAGTACAGCAGCAGATTACCTTGGAGATCAATTCCCTCGGCTCTGTGGAGTCGAGAACCGCCTATCGCGAGCGACTTGTGGACTATTTCAGCGCCCACACCGACGACCTCGATGCAGACAGCCGACGGCGGCTGACCACCAACCCCTTGCGCATTCTCGACAGCAAGGCTGCGCCGATGCAGCCTGTGATCAGGGAAGCTCCGAGCATTCTCGATCATCTCGATGATGAATCGGCTGCCCACTTTAGGGAGTTCGAGGATATACTCAAGACTGCAGGCATCGCCTATCGCGTCAACCCGTGCCTGGTGCGTGGCCTTGATTACTATACGAAAACGGTTTTTGAGTGGGTAACCGACTGCCTCGGTTCTCAGGGCACGGTCTGCGCAGGCGGGCGCTACGACGGGTTAGTTGCACAGATTGGGGGTCCAGCGACACCGGCAATCGGTTTTGCCATCGGCTTGGATCGTTTGATTGCCTTGATGAAGGCGGCGACATTTTCGAGCCCTGATACTTCCCCTCATGCCTATCTCGTCGCTGTCAGCAAAGTGGCCATGCGGCCAGCCGCAACTCTCGCGGAGACGTTGCGAGAAAGGCTACCGCATCTTCGCCTACTGGTTGATGCCGAAGAGGGAAGCTTTAAAGGCAAACTTCGCCGCGCTGACCGCAGCGGTGCGCGCCTTGCGCTCATCCTGGGGGAGAGCGAAGCCCAGACGAACCAGGTTGCGGTAAAGGATTTACGCAATCCTGCGCCGCAGCGTTTGCTGTCACAATCGGAGTTGGCTCGCCATCTGGAAGAGGTGCTGTTTTCGGCAAACTGATCGATGCGGGGGATGAACACCTGCTCCGAGATAAAGGCGATGGTACAAGCACGAGGTAATCGGTGAGCATTTACGACGCGGATACAGAACAACTGGACGCATTAAAGCGCTGGTGGAAAACGAATGGCCGCGCTGTGCTCGTAGGTTTAGCGTTGGGCCTCGCCGGCGTGCTGGCTTGGAGTTATTGGCGCAGTTATACCGCCACCCAGGCGGAAGAGACATCCTGGCGCTACGACCAACTCGTGACGCTCATCGAGGCGCAGGATTACGCTCAGGCAGAACGTCACGGCAGCCGACTGATCGAGGAGTTTCCAGCGAGCGGCTATGCCGGGCTTGCTAGCCTGCTTCTGGCGCAAGCGGCGGTCCAGGCAAAGGACTTAGCGCTGGCGAAACGCCACCTTCAATGGGCCATGGAGCATGCCGAGGGGCTAGAAGTAGCCCGTGTCGCACGCTTGCGGCTGGCGCGACTGCTATTGCATGAACAAGACTATGCCGAAGCCATCGCATTACTTGACGGTATAGAACCGGCGAGCTTCATCGCGCCCTATGAAGAGCTCCGCGGAGATATCCTGTCCGCGCAAGATAATCGCGAGGCGGCTCGCACCGCCTATCAAAAAGCCCTTGCCGCTTTGCCTGCGTTCGGCACCAACCGTGATCGCCTACAGATGAAGATCGACGATCTCGGCACACTGAAGCACCCACCAGCAGAATCTCTGAAGACCGACGGACCAAACACGCTGGCGAAGGAGCCGCCCGCATGATCGCGAGATCGATGAGATTGATCGCACTTATGCTTGCAGGATCGGTGATCACTGGCTGCAGCACCCTCACCAACTTAATTTCGAGCGAAGACAACTCACTGCCGCCCGCCCCACTGCCAAAACTGGAAAATGCGCTTACCGTCAAAACTCTCTGGAACCGAAACGTCGGGGCTGGCGTAAACAACCAAGACCTCACGCTGGTACCTGTGATTGATGGTGATCGCATCTTCGTCTCCGATTACAAGGGGCAAGTGCGGGCGTTATCGGCGAAAACCGGAGAGACCCTCTGGAAAACCAAGACCAAGGTACCTATTTCCGGTGGAACGGGGCTAGGGGATGAACATATCCTGGTGGGCAGCAGTGACGGAGATGTGCTTGCGCTGTCCATCGAGAACGGCGCCATCGCATGGCAAACTGAAGTTTCCAGCGAGGTGCTTTCCGCCCCCCGCCTGGCAGACGAGATTGTGGTCGTGCGCACCGTCGACGGCAAGCTTTTTGGATTGAATGCCTCCGATGGTGCGCGGTTATGGGTCTATGACCGCCAGGTTCCAGCCCTGAGCTTACGGGGTACCAGTGCCCCGTTGGTGGTTTCAAACGCGGCCATCATCGGCCTCGCCAGTGGCCGGCTCGCAGCAGTATCAGTCGCTGACGGACAGCCCCTTTGGGAGACACCCATCTCCGTGCCCAGCGGGCGCTCAGAACTGGAGCGGATGGTGGACCTCGATGCGCAACCCATCATCGTCGATGATGTCATTTACGTTGCGTCGTTTCAGGGCGCGGTCGCCGCCGTCGATCGCTTTTCCGGCGAGGTCCTTTGGCGTCGCGATTTGTCCTCCTACGCCGGGCTTGGTGCCGATCGGGAGCAGCTTTACGTAACGGATGAACAAAGCCATGTGTGGGCCTTTGATCGCTACAGCCATGCTTCGCTGTGGCGCCAGGATGCCCTTCAGGGACGAAATCTTACGGCCCCGGTGGGTTTTCTCGATTATGTCGTAGTAGCGGATTTTGAAGGTTACGTACACTGGCTTCAGCGAAGCGACGGTAAGCTCGTGGCGCGCACACGTGTGGACCGAAAAGGCATCGTAGCGCCACCCATCCTCGGGGCCCAGACGCTGTACGTGTATGGCCGGGGAGGAAAGCTCGCCGCATTGCAGATAAGTGGCTAGTTGTTAGCCTGATTACCTGAAAACCGAGAGGCCCGAGGGTCGGACCAAATTTTTAGGAGAACGGTCCTCCAGCCCATCAAGCGCACTCATGAGCGACACGCATGATCGCACCAACGCATTGCGGCGTGTACCCTCCACCAACCGCCGGCTGAGCACTGCGATGCTTCCTGTGATTGCTATTGTGGGGCGCCCGAATGTGGGCAAATCCACCTTGTTTAACTGTCTCACGCGTTCCCGGGACGCGCTCGTTGCAAATCAAGCCGGTCTCACGCGTGATCGTCAGTACGGCCTCGGAAAGATAGGCGCTCGGCCTTATTTGGTGGTCGATACCGGCGGACTGAGCTCTGAGAAGCAAGAGATTACCCAGCTAACGCGAGCGCAAGCTCTAAAAGCCGTGCAAGAGTCCGATTTGATCCTATTCGTAGTGGACGCTCGCGAAGGATTGACGGCTTGGGACACCGATATTGCGGCGGATTTGCGCCCTTTTGGCAAATTCCTTCGGCTGGTTGTCAACAAGACTGATGGGCTGGACGCAACGCTCGCGGTCCACGAATTCCACGCCTTGGGGCTCGGTGATCCCTGGCCCGTCGCCGCCGTCCATGGCCGGGGAGTCCAAGCTCTCATGCAATCCGTGTTTGCCTCTCTTCCTCCGGCCTTGGCGGCGCAAGACCCAACCGCAGAAGCAGACGGCGTTAAGGTGGCGATCGTGGGGCGGCCCAATGTTGGAAAATCGACACTGGTGAACCGCATCCTCGGTGAAGACCGCGTGGTCGCGCACTCGAGTCCCGGTACCACGAGAGATAGTATTTCTATCCCGTTCTTGCGCGATAACCACCGTTACCAACTCATCGACACTGCAGGCATACGGCGCCGATCCCGGATTACAGATAAGGTGGAAAAGTTCAGTATCGTTAAGTCACTGCAGGCTATCGAGGCTGCCAATGTGGTGATTTTCTTGATCGACGCTCAAGAGGGAGTGACGGATCAGGATGCCCACCTACTTAGTTTCGTCCTCGACTCGGGACGAGCATTGGTGATGGCGGTCAACAAATGGGATGGCCTCACGCCGGCGCAACGCCGCGACGTACGGGACGGACTGGAGCGCAAGCTTCGTTTTATCGATTTTGCGCGCCTTCATTTTATTTCGGCGCTACAGGGCTCGGGGGTCGATGAGCTTTTTTCGGCGGTCGTCTCTGCCTGGTCTTCGGCTACCTGCAAGCTACCAACACCTCTGCTCACGCGGCTTCTCATCGAGACGGTCAGCCAGCACCCTCCCCCTTTGATACGCGGCCGGCGCATCAAGCTGCGCTTCGCTCACCAGGGAGGGCGCAATCCGCCCCTTATTGTCATTCACGGCAACCAAACTGCCGCTATCCCGGAAGCATATCGGCGCTACCTGATGCGCTGCTTCCGAGAGGGCCTGCATCTCGAAGGTACGCCCGTTCGCTTAGAGCTCAAGAGCGGCGCCAATCCTTACCAAGGCCGTAAGAACGTCCTCAGCCCACGCCAGCGGCGAAAGCGCCAGCGAATCATCCGCCATGCCAAGCAGAGGAGAGGTTAGCACCTCGAGCAAGATACTTTTCTAGCGAGCTTTTTGCCGAAAGCGCATGCCTCAGATACAAGCTCGTCGCTATTTGTTTTCCATCGACCGCAGGCTACTTTAGTTGCTCGTAGAGGAGGCTCAGAATACGATCTGCCGTTTGGCTCTGTTCACGGTTACCCTCGACATCGAGAACCACGAGCTCAAGTGGCTCACCCTCAGTACCGCTCATACTTACGAGGTAATTCGCTTCTTTGGGCACAGCATCATCGTCCTCACCCCAAAACTTAAGCTTTGATAGAAATCCTTTCTTTTGGCTATCCTTGACGGGATCGGCGTAGCGTACGTAATAGATACCTTGAGAACGATCGCGATCGGTCACGGTGAATCCGACACGATCCAGCGCCAGCCCGGTACGCTGCCAGCCACGGGCAAAATTGTCGTCGAGCTCGAGCACAGCACCCGTTTCGTCTTGCACGAGCTTAGCTCCTGGCTTCGATTTGGCCGTCGAAGCTAACAGCTGTTGTGCTTCCTGGGGCTTGGTGCCAAGGAAAACCAGCATCCGATAGAGCATCTCAGCCTCCAAGCCCGAGTCGGAAGGCCGAGGCTGCCAGACAAAGCTGTCCCCCTGACTCACCTCCTCAACACCGCGATGGGAGACGTAGACCTCGGTCATACCAGGCTCTGGACCTCGTTCCAGTCGCGTACGAAACTTGTCTCGAGTGGCTGATGAGTACACTGAGGGTGTGACCTTCTCAATGAGACCACGAATCCCACCCTCTGGAATGTTGGCTCGGTTCTCGGCCCAATTTGTCTCCATGATGCCAATGACCGGATCCTGACGCTCAATCGTCAGCCCGTTTTCAGCCCAGAATTCGCGCAGCTTGGGCCAAACCTGCGACGGCGGTGCGTCAACCACCAGCCAGCGTTGCCCACCGCTTCGTTCCACTCGCGCGCCAGACACCTGCGGCAAAACGTCTTCGGTGGTGGCCGGCTCGCGCAGCTTGCCAACGCTCGCGCTGGCATAATCGGAGTAGGTTGTCGTACCGTTTGCACCGGCGTCCTCCGATAACCTGAGCGCGCCGTCCTGTGCCGGGCGCATCAAGTCGGGAGGAACCTCTAAGGGTGGAAGGCTACGGCTCTCGCGATATTCTGCTTCTTGGCCATAGAACCTCTCCTTGTCACCCCGCTCGGAGCTGCCGCTACAGCCGGTAACAGCGAGGATGATGGCGCCTAGAATGAGATACTTGCGATTTCTCTTGAACATACAGGAACTTCACGGGTTAGGCAGAAAATAGACCAGCCATCTGGAGAGCTGTCTTTACTCGTAGACGGTTTGGCTCCGAGAGCGTGGTCAGCGGCAAGCGGATGCCGGGCGGGATCAGATTCATCGTGTGCAACGCCCATTTGACTGGAATGGGATTCGATTCAACGAACAGTGCTTCATGTAAAGGCACCAGACGATCATTGAGTGCCGTTGCACCTGCCCGATCGCCACAGAGCGCCCGGGCACACATCTCGTGCATAAGCTTCGGAGCAACGTTTGCCGTGACGGAAATAACGCCGCGAGCACCCGATAGAATTGCCTCCATCGCCATGCTGTCGTCACCGCTATAGATTGCAAATGCAGCATCCACACGCTCAAGAAGGAGCCGCATCCTAGCAAGGTCCGTCGCCTCTTTTATCCCCACAATGTTGGGGATTCGCGACAGGCGTATCACTGTCTCCGGGAGCACATCGCATGCCGTGCGTCCAGGCACGTTATACAGAATCTGCGGAATCGGCACCGCTTCAGCCACTGCCTTGTAATGCAGATACAGCCCTTCCTGGGTCGGCTTATTGTAGTAAGGTGCCACGAGAAGACAGGCATCGGCACCTCCTGCCTTGGCGCAGCCGGTGAGCTCGATGGCCTCGCGTGTGGCATTGGCACCCGTCCCGGCAATCACTGGGATACGATGGTTGACGTGGGCAACCACCTGCGCGATGACATCACAGTGTTCTGAGTGATTGAGCGTAGCTGATTCACCGGTGGTTCCCACCGCAACAATCGCCTCTGTTCCCGATTCGATGTGCCACTCGATCAGCTGCTTGAGGCTCGCCTCGTCGACGGATCCGTCGCGTCGCATAGGTGTCACCAAAGCGACCATGCTGCCTTGAAACATCCCTTGACCTCTTCTTCTTTAGTCCGCGTCTAGTACACTTCAGCGATGTTACTGACCCGTCCGACGCGTGGCAACCGCATCACCACCGCTTAACATTTAACGCTGGCTAGGGTTATGGCCGCTACAGTCATGCCGCACCCTGGCAGACGTCAGAACGAGGAGCGCGGTGAGCTCAGCGCGCGTCAGGAAGTGTTTGCTTAAATTCACCCCTATGCAGCGGTCAACCCGCGACAAATCGAGCGACACTGGGTGGAATCCGAGTAAAATACAGGGTTACAGTGGCAAGAAACCTACTGATGGAGTCCAGCTCCCGCCATGCAATCTTATCTTGTTATCTCGGCTCTCGGAAAAGATCATCCTGGCATCGTCAGCGAGCTGTCTCAAGCTATCCTTGACTGCGGTGCCAGTATCAACGACAGCCGAATGGCCCGCCTGGGGGGCGAATTTGCGATTATCATGTTGCTGTCCGGGCACTGGAATGCCATTGCTAAGATCGAGACACTCTTACCCCGGTTAGCAGAGCAACTCAATCTCATTATCCAAAGCCAGCGGACTACGCAACGTACCGCCCCCAGCAATCTGATCCCTTACGGCATCGAAGTGGTGTCGATGGACCATCCGGGCATCGTTCACGACGTCGCCGACTTCTTCGCCAAACGCGGCATCAATATCGAGGATCTCTATACCAGTACCTATCTCGCCCCCCACACCGGTACGCCTATGTTTTCATTGCATATGACAGTCGGCGTCCCGGCGGATATGGCAATTGCCACACTGCGCGGTGAGTTCATGGACTTTTGCGATGATCTGAATATTGATGCCATGCTAGCGCCGGTGAAGTAAGCCAATCGCTTCGCGTCGATCCCCGTCCCCTCCTGCAACGGTTGCACCGCTTGAGCGGATAAGGCTGACTCTGCAACCGCTCGTTTCGGACCGGCCTCAATTGCTGCCTAGCCCGCCGGCCCGCCACAAACTGCCAGCCGATGAGAATGCAAGAGCGAGTCATGAGCGATTCACAAGACACCCAAGAGCGCCTCTTTATTCTCGACACCAATGTGCTCATGCACGACCCGGGGGCACTGTTTCACTTCAGCGATGACCACATCTACCTGCCGATGGTCGTGCTCGAGGAACTGGATGCCGCCAAAAAAGGGATATCTGAAGTAGCGCGTAATGTGCGCCAGGTGACACGCATTCTAGATGAGCTCATCGAAAACGCCGACAAAGGCGCTATCGAGCAGGGCATCTTGTTGCCTGCCATCAGCAACCGTTCCAAGCAAGGTCGACTGTTCTTTCAAACCCGCCCGTTTCCAGATGCCTTACCCCCAACGCTCCCCGGCAATAACCCCGATAACACCATTCTCGGAACGGCCCTGCAGCTGACGCGCACACAGCCTGACCGAGCGGTGATCCTGGTGTCGAAGGACATCAACTTGCGCATCAAAGCTCATATTCTCGGCATTCCCGCCGAGGATTACTACGACGACAAGGTCGTTGACGATGTTAACTTGCTCTATGATGGCACCCGCGCGTTTCCCGATAGCGTTACCGCCCACCATCAGCGAAGAGAGGAATGCTGGATCCGCGACGGTCGCACCTTTTGGCGGCTGCCCACTTTGCCGCCGCCACTGTTTCCCAATCATTGCCTCTACACCGAGGATGAGCAACCGCTGCATTTCATTGTTCGCGATCTGGCCCCCGATACCATGATCGTTGAGCTGGTGCGCGACTACCATAATCAACGCGATACCATATGGGGCATCAATGCACGTAATCGAGAGCAGAACTTCGCGCTCAATTTGCTCATGGATGCCGACATTGATTTCGTTACCCTACTGGGCCAAGCGGGCACTGGAAAGACCCTGCTCGCCCTCGCCGCTGGCCTTACGCAAATCCTAGAAGACCGACGCTATCGGGAGATCCTGATGACCCGGGCCACCGTGCCGGTGGGCGAAGACATCGGCTTTCTGCCAGGCACAGAAGAGGAAAAGATGACGCCTTGGATGGGTGCCTTAATGGACAATCTGGAAGTACTGACTCGATCTCAAGTTGGCGGCGAATGGGGACGGGCGGCAACCAATGATCTGGTTCAGCATCGCATCAAAATCGGATCCCTGAACTTCATGCGCGGTCGCACCTTCTTGAACCGCTTTCTCATCATCGACGAGGCCCAAAACCTCACCCGCAAGCAGATGCGCACTCTGATAACGCGCGCTGGCCCCGGCACCAAAGTGGTGTGCCTGGGAAATCTTGCCCAGATAGACACGCCCTATCTCTCGGAGACAACCTCCGGACTCACCTATGTTGTCGATCGTTTCAAAGACTGGGCCCACAGCGGACACATTACGCTCAAACGCGGCGAGCGTTCGCGGCTGGCAGACTTCGCGGGGGAGGTGCTCTAGGAGGGGTAGGCCCATACCGAAGCGACTGTACGTGCACCTCGGTAGCTTAACGCTGCGCACCCGCTGCGCCCCCAAGCCATTGAGGAGCACGGTGAGCGCTTGCCGCCCTCTGCTTACTCACCGCGTCGTCCTAATCCGCTTGTTGTCTGCGCGCTACACCATGGTGCCGTACCTTCGCGCAATGCTCCCACCACGTCATCACTGATACGGTTTTCCCATACCTCTTAGTCCAGCGACACCTTACGACGCCCGAAGCGCTGCCTCCTCGCACTCGCTCACAAGCGTCTGATCTTTGACGTTCACGCAAAAAATTTAGGGCGTCCCCCGCAAACACCACGCAGGAGATGTTGCGATAGGACAACGTAATAGGCGGCCCTGTATTTTTTTTGCAAAAAAGTGTTGCATTGGCAATTCGGTTTGTTCTACATTAGTCATTGCTTGCCGAGTTAAGCAAGCGACTTAAGATTTCACGTTAAAACCAGGACGGGCTTTCAATCTGATAGGGGGGCCAAAACATGAATCGAAAGCTACTCGCCGCCGCGGTGGCAGGAGCCATTGGCGTACCGACAGCGGCCACGGCCGAACTCACCATCAATGGGCTACTGAGCCCGAGCATCAACTACGTCAGCACCTTTGACCGACCCCAGGATACTGACAGGGTGTCGCTTGAAGACAATCAGTCTTCTATTGGCTTTAAGTGGGATGAGGATCTAGGAGCCGGCACCAAGTTTATCGGCTTTATCGATCTGAGCATTCCCATCGGGGATCCGGGAATTACCGGCAACGGTGGATCCGGCGTGACCACCCGTGATGTGTATGCCGGCTTCGACGGCGGCTGGGGCAAGGTCATCTTCGGCGACGCCTCGACCTCATGGAAATCGTCTTATGCCTTCATTGACCCATTATACCGCACCTCGGCTCAAGGGCGCGGCGGCATCGATCAGGTTTCCGGTTTGAGCGCGGGTGATGGCAAGACGAATCTGGTTGGTACTCAAAACAGCGTCACCCGCGGTCGCGCGTCCAATCTCGTGCGCTACGATACCCCGAGCTTCGGTGGGCTTACCGGTATCGGCTGGATATCTCTGGAGCAAAACCCGGTACAAGACGCTACGGATGTCTTCGACGGCTCCGGGTACGGTATCGGGCTGCATTATGAAACCGGCCCATTCTTCGCTTCCCTTGACTGGCAGCGAGACGAGGCCATCGACGCCAACGGCGGCGCCAAGGACGCCTTTGCCGTCGGTGCCAAATTCACCGCCGAGCCGTTCGCTGTCTGGGGTCGGTTCGAGTATGACGGTGGCGCCATCTCCGTGGTCGAACAGTTGGGAGGGACGAAATCTGGTATTGGCGAAACCAAAGACGGCCACTATGTCTATACTGGGGTGTCTTTTAATATCACCCCCAACAACGTGCTGTTCGGCACCTATGCCCACCGCTTCGAGTCCAAGACCAAGGACGTGCCCGGGGTGGGGAGCATAGACAACGAAGATGATCTTGACGCCTTCCTGGTCGCTATCGCCCACGGCCTGAGCAAGCGTACCTGGCTCTATGCGGGTTACGGCTACAACAATACACAAGAAGGCGGCGTAGATGTGACCCCGGGTCGGCCTGGCGATTTTCATATCGTGACCGCCGGCATCAAGCATTCCTTCTAACGAGGGAGGGATCGCCTAGCTTGATATTGGACGGGGCCT
>JBAPTW010000009.1:0-15334 GCA_049282355.1 Gammaproteobacteria bacterium
GGATCTGTACAACCTGGCTATGCGAGTCCCAGACCACCATCGACCGCAATCACTTGTCCCGTCATCCATTCGGATTCGGGATCGGCCAGCGAGACGATCCATCGGGCCACATCATCCGGATTGCCGCGCCGCTTGAGCGGGATGCGCTCGCGTTCCTGTTCCTTGATGACCGCAGCCTGTTTCGTCGAGAGCCCCATCATTCCCGTTAACGCGCCCGATTCAGTCGGACCCGCTGCGATGGCATTGACGCGGACGCCATGGGGAGCCAGCTCCAGCGCCCAGCAGCGAGTGAGATGCTCCAACGCCGCCTTGCTGGCGGCGTAATGGGAGAGTCCGGCTGCCGGTTTGTGACCGAATGTGCTCGAGATATTGATGATCGTTGCCTTTGCCGCTATCAGATAGGGGAGCGCTGCTTTGGCAAGAAGGCTAGGACCAAGCACGTTCACGGCAAGGATGCTCGCGATCCGATCGGCGGTGGCTTCGGCCAGTGGGAGGATGGCGCCCGCGCCGGCATTGTTCACCAGCACATCAAGGCGGCCCCATGCGTCGACCGCCCGCGCTATGGTCCGCACGACATCGTCGGGCACGGCGGCATCCGCAACCAGGCCGATAATATTGGGGTGGGCTGCGGCTGCCTCCTCGAGGGGCGCTGCGCGGCGACCGGTGATGATCGTCTTTGCGCCCTGCCTGGCAAAGGTCAATGCCGCAGCGCGGCTGATGCCGGAGCTTCCGCCCGTGACAACGACGACCTTGTCTTTCAACGTTGACATGACACTTCCTCGTTGCATCAGAGGGGATAATGCAGGAGACGCCGGCACTCGCCTGATCATTCAGGCAGGTGCCGAAGCCCGGTGCGGTCCGCCGGATGCTGCAGGCGAAAGCCGATTGCCAGCCTGTTCCAGGCGTTGATCATGGCCACGCCAATTGAAAGCGCGATGAGCTCGTCCTCTGAAAAGGCGCCCCGCGCCTCTTCGTAGACGGCGTCGGGCGCGTGGTTCTCCGCAATTCGGGTAAGGGACTCGGCCCAGGCGAGAGCCGTCCGTTCGCGCTCCGTATAGAGTGCGGATTCGCGCCAGGCGTTCAGGAGCAGCAGCCGCTCCTCCGTCTCGCCCTGTTTGAGCGCATCCTGCCGGTGCATGTGCAGACAGTGCGCGCAGCCATTCATCTGGGATACCCGCACCTTGACGAGTTCGAGCAGTTTCGGATCGAACCGCTTTGCGATCCAGGTTTCGACGGCGACAAGGCCCTCTATACCGCCGTTCTTTTTGGCAAGGATGTTTAGACGCTGAGTCATGTTTGTCTCCCTTATTTCGTGTCGATGGTCAGCGTCGTTTCGTCCGTATCGACAACGAACACGGCAAACAGGCGTGCAGGTTCCGTAGCGCTCGCGTTCTCGCTGACACCGTGATGGTCGCCAGGATACTCGGAGAAACTTTCGCCTGTGCGGTACGTGGTTACCGGCCCGTCGTTGACCTGGCTGCGGATCGCTCCTTCCAGCACCGTCGCATAGATGAACGCCGAGCTCGGATGGGTATGCGCGGGCGATGAGCCGCCGGGTGCATACTCCACCAGCACGCCCCTCATGCTCTTGCCGGGCACGTTCGGAAGCTCGTGATCGTAGACAAGCGTCACCCTCGACCTGCCGTCCGGGACGTCATGAGCGGGCGCCGCACTCACAAAGGTCGCTGCAAGCACTGCGGCGCAAAGCAATTTCGTATTCATAGGTGAACTCCTCTTGTTTGCATGAAAGGGACGATCGCCGATCCGATCTCTGGACGGGTGTCGGCGATCCTGCCTCTGGCCTACCGGTGAAAAGACGCTACCCCCTACCCGGCGATGAAGGCGAGCAACTCGGCGTTGATCTGTTCCTGATGCGTGGCCGTGATGCCGTGCGGCGCACCCGGATAATAGATATCCTTGGCGTTCCTGATCAGACGCGCCGCCTTCACCGACGCGTCCTTCACTGGAACGATCTGATCGTCCTCGCCGTGCAAAAGCAGCGTAGGAATATCTATCTTCTTGAGATCTTGGGTGAAATCCGTTTCGGAAAACGCTTTGACGCTCTCATAGGCGTTTTTCGCGCCCGCCTGCATGCTCCACAACCAGAATTGATCGAGCGTGCCCTGGGAGACCTGCGCGCCGGGTCGATTGGCGCCGTAGAACGTAATCGCAAGATCCTTGTAGTATTACGACCGATCGCCGGCGACACCCGCACGGATTTGGTCGAATACTTCCATTTGAAGCCCTTCGGGATTGGCCTCCGTCTTGAGCATGATCGGCGGAACGGCGGCGATGAGGACCGCCTTGGCGACTCGTCCGGTTCCGTGCCGACCGATGTAACGGACCACTTCGCCGCCGCCGGTCGAATGTCCCACCAACGTGGCGCCCCTGAGATCGAGCGCCTCCATCACGGCTGCCAGATCGTCAGCGTAGCCGTCCATGTCGTTGTTTTTCGAGGTTTGGCTCGATCGTCCGTGACCGCGGCGGTCGTGTGCAATGACGCGGAAGCCGTTCTGCGCAAGGAAGAGCATCTGCCCGTCCCAGGCGTCAGAATTCAGCGGCCAGCCGTGGGAGAAGGCCACGATCGGGCCTTCGCCCCAATCCTTGTAATAGATTTCCGTGCCATCTTTGGTCGTGATGGTGCTCATCGTCTTAGCTCCTATATTCGGGTGAGTGCATCATTGAGTGTTTAGCCAGGCCTCGAAACGGGTGGAGCCGATGCGCGGCTTGTCGCCCGGCGTGAGCGATTGATCGTTCAGATCAACGCCGAAATAACGAGCGTGGACATCTGCGGTAACACGACGGTTGTCATTTTTCGCATCGAGGTATTTTTGCGCGAACTTGTCCAGGGGGAACTGATCCGGGCCTGCAACTTCAACCGTGCCATTTACCGGAGGCCCGACCGCAAGGTCGGCAAGCGCAGCGGCGACGTCATCCGATGCAATCGGTTGAAACAGGGCTGGCGACAAGCGAATCACATCGCCATCTGTGCCAGAATTAATGATGCTGTTGGCAAACTCGAAGAACTGCGTCGAGCGAAGAATTGTGTACGGAATCCTCGAAGCCTTGATCAGTGCTTCCTGGGCCATCTTCGCACGGAAATAGCCGCTATCAAGCAGCCGCTCGGTGCCGACGACCGATAGAGCTAGGTGATGCCTGACGCCCGCGGCTGCCTCTGCGGCGAGCAAGTTACGACCGGCCGTCTCGAAGAACTCCAGGGCGGCCCTGGCCTCAAACGAAGGCGAATTCGCCACGTCGACGACGACCAGAGCGTCCGCAAGAGCCTCGGCCAGTCCTTCCCGAGTAATGGTGTTGACACCCGTGTTGGGCGACGCCGCTACAACCTCATGGTCTTTCTGGCGGAGCTTGTTTACAAGCTTGGTTCCGATGAGGCCAGTGCCTCCAATGACTACGATCTTCATATAGCTAACCTCCGTTCGATGTCGACCGCGTCCATCGCGATCGATGAGCAAAGGTTGCCTGAAGGCTGGATAGAAGACCTTGCGATGAGCTTGAATTACCCTTGAAATTACCTTGGGCTTTTGTCCAAAAGCAGGATGAATATTGTGCTATAGATAACGTGCCCGGCTTTACGGTATTGGACGGGCCACCTATGGCTTCATCGTGAGCGCCCGAAATAAGGAACGCCAAAGTGCCATTTGCCTTCGAAGACTACGTGCTCGACCCTGTCCGGCGTGAGTTGACCGGGGCATCAGGGGTGATTGCCGTTGGACCGCAAGTCTTTGATCTCTTGATTTATCTGGTGGAAAACCGCGAGCGTGTGGTCAGCAAAGATGGCATGCTTGATGCCGTATGGGGTGGGCGGATCGTCTCGGAATCGACCCTGACCAGTCACATCAATGCGGCGCGTAGGGCCATCGGAGACAATGGCCGGGAACAGCGTCTAATCCGAACGGTTGCGCGCAAGGGATTCCGATTCGTCGGCGAAGTTAAGGAAGCACGATCGGCGGCGGAAATTGGCTTCGTCGAGGCCGAACTGGCCAAGTCAAATGAATCCCCTACGAATGCGCCGGTCCTTCCGGCCAAACCCTCCATTGCTGTCTTGCCGTTCCTTAACCTGAGTGGCGATTCCGAGCAGCAGTATTTTGCGGACGGCGTGGTGGAAGACATCATCGCGGCATTGTCGCGCATTCGCTGGCTGTTTGTTATCGCACGCAACTCCAGCTTCACCTATGAGGGCCGCGCCGTGGACGTGAAGCTGGTGGGTCGCGAACTGGGCGTGCGCTATGTGCTGGAAGGCAGCGTCCGCAAATCGGAAAACCGTGTGCGCATCACCGGCCAGCTCATTGATGCAGCGACAGCGGGAGATCTCTGGGCGGAACGTTTTGAGAGCACGCTCGACGATATTTTTGATCTCCAGGATCAGGTCGCGGCGAGCATAGTGGGCGCCATCGCGCCGCAGATGGAGCGTGCCGAGATCGAACGCGCCAGGCGGAAGCCGACTGACAACCTAGACGCCTATGACTATTATCTGCGCGGAGTGGCGAACCTGCATAAAGGAACCAGGGAGGCGATCGAAGAAGCGCTCTCGCTGTTTTCGAAGGCGACCGAGCTGGATCCGAATTATGCATCAGCCTATGCGATGATGGCATGGTGCCATTTCTGGCGTAAAGTCAATGGTTGGATGAAGGATCGTTCGCGGGAGATTGCCGAAGGCGTTCGATTGGCCCGCCGGGCCGTGGAGTTTGGCCAGGACGATGCCGTCGCGCTTACCAGAGGCGGTCATGCGCTTGGTCATCTCGACGGCGATCTCGATGGCGGCATCGCGTTGTTGGACAGGGCGGTTGTACTCAATCCGAACCTTGTGGCGGCCTGGTTCCTCGGCGGGTTCCTTAGGGTTTGGCATGGCGAGCCCGACAGTGCCATTGAACACTTCGAACACGCAATGCGTTTGAGTCCCCTTGATCCGGAAATGTACCGAATGCAGGCTGGACTGGCGGCAGCGCACCTCTTCGCCGGACGTTTCGATATGGCGTCGTCATGGGCGGAGAAGTCCTTCAGGGATTTGCCGAGTTTCCTGATGGTGGTCGGCATCATCGCGGCAAGCCATGCGCTGGCCGGACGAATGGACGAAGCGCGGCGAGCAATGCGCCATTTGCGTCGGCTTGATTCCTCGTTGCGTATCTGCAATCTCAATGACTGGCTGCCGATACACCGGCCGCAAGATTTCGCCACGTTCGTAGACGGGCTTCGGCGAGCAGAACTGCCGGAATGAGGACCGGATGACCGCTCTTGACCCGCCGGCGAGGAAACCCGCCGAAGCGGGGTAAAACCCGGTCGGAATCTGATATCTGCCAGCAAAACGTTTACAACTAATACCGCCAGTACGACCCCTGGGATGTTGTCCTAAAACGGTTTCCCAAATGTACGCAATACCAAACAAAGGCTGACACATGCATGACATGGCATTCAAATTCTCGGCTAAAAGATTAAATAAAAACAATAAGTTGTGATATTGAGCGCAAAGTGGGAATAGTGTGGCTTCCCCTTGGGGACGCCAATATTTTGCATTACTTACCTCTCGTACGAGGCCTGATCGTTTTTCTTGCTTAGTTTCTCACCATGTTTGCCGGTATGCGTGCGATTCACCGGGATGGTCACTCGAGCGGTGAGTTGGAATTCCGCTACTGCTTTGGTTCCGGGTGGGATTTTTCCCCACCCAACTTTGATATCCTTTTCAAGCGGGTGCCACGCGCGCATAGTGTCGTGGCGCGATACCTGCTTGAGGGTGATAGAAGCGAGGTGCGTTGCTTATGCTCGGGCGATGTTTTCTAATCACTCGCGAAAAAGGCAATCACTGCCAAGGCGATAATGGTGGCGATAGTCGGATCCATGATTTCCTCTTGTATCTCCTAGACTGGGCATAACCCACCGCAATTCGTCCGCTTGAGCGGCGAGTGCGATGGAAGGGTCGCTTTTTATCAGCAAGGAATGGTGTGAAGTGGTGGTGTCGTTAGTTGTAATAAAATCACCCCTATCATAGGCAGTCCTCGGCCTACTCTGCCTCTGAAGATAGGATCCAGATGTTCGTCTTCGAAATGGTCAAAAAGCGATTCTGCTGAACTGGTCGAATCTAGGTGCCGACCACACGATTGACACAGGAGCGAGTTCAATGCAGGTGCGGTGGATTGATCGGGCGATCAAGTGCTGCGGCGGGCCCATATTTTTCTACAGTGGTTTGTATCTCCTAATAGGTGTGTTATTCATCGTGGGTTCTCTGTATCTGGACCCGGCTATGGGTCACGTAGGTATTATCCTGCTTCTGGTAGGCGTGGGGATATTGCTCCTATTTTTTGTTCTTGCGTACCACAAGTTCCGGGGCAACGGCCGCACGAAAGATACTCGTTGAGCCGCCACTGGCCAGTGCGCGACTATTTGCAGCCACGGGGTGGAGAATACCCATGAATAGAGGGATCCTGCCGTCAATTGCGTCTGTAATGGCCGTCGTTGGCGGGGTGCTATTGGATATCTGTGTTGTCCAGGCGAGCGAATTCGGCCGTCATGGGCTCTCTGGCAACCCCTCCACGAATGGGGGCGCAGCCTGCGTCCTGTATCACCCCTCGGGAGTGTCGCCCACTGTTGCCATCTCGGGCCCGACCGTGATCGGTGGCACCGACGTCTCCGTCAGCGACTTCATCGGCACGAGCACGCGTGCCGTGACGGTGCAAAATGGCTCGGATTCATTGCCGGTCGAGTGGCCGCCACCGGTCTCGGGCATCGCCCTGGATGAGCATATCTCGGGATTGGTCAAGCCGGTGGCCATAGCACATGCCGGTGACGAGCGTTTATTCGTAGTGGAGCAGGCTGGTCGCATTAGGATTATCGACGAGGGCGGGAATCTCTTGGTCACCCCCTTTCTAGATATCGAAAGCCAGGTCGATGACAGCGGTAGCGAAATGGGTCTCCTGGGCCTTGCTTTTCACCCCGACTTTGCGACCAACGGCTACTTTTTCGTTTATTACACCCAGGATGGGTATCCCGGTCTGGATCGGTCTCGGGTGTCACGATTTCAGGTCAGCGCTAAGCGTGATGTCGCCGACGCCGGCAGCGAACAGGTCATTTTGACATTCGAGCAGCCGTTCTCGAACCATAACGCGGGCGATCTGCATTTCGGTTCTGACGGTTACCTCTATATCGCTTCAGGCGACGGCGGCAGCGCCGGTGACCCCGGAAATCGCGCCCAGAACGACCAATTGTTGCTCGGGAAACTGTTGCGTATCGATGTGGATGTTACACCAGGGCCACACGAGGGACCCGACTGCGACCTGTCCGGAAACCACAAATATCAAATACCGACGGACAACGCCTACACGGATGGCCCTGGTAACCTCGGTTGTGACGAGATTTATATGAGCGGCTTGCGCAACCCGTGGCGATTCAGTTTCGACCGGGAAACGGGTGACCTTTGGATTGCCGACGTTGGTCAGAATAACTACGAGGAAATCAACGCCGTAAGGCACGTTCCCGGCAGGGACGGGCTCGATTTCGGGTGGCGGTGCTACGAGGGACGCGCTCCATTTAATCTCACGAGTTGCAACGGCCAGTATTTCTTTCCGCTGCAAGTGCTCGATCACGCTGAGGGCAATTGTTCCGTGATCGGCGGCTTTGTGTACCGGGGATCCGCCTATCCAGATCTTGTGGGACACTATTTCTTCACCGATTTCTGCAATACGGCCATTCGGACATTGAGCGGACCGCCCGGCGCAGTCGTCCTGTCCGAGCAGTTGCCGGCGGGTATCATCACTTCTCCGTCGACCTTTGGCGAAGACGCCGAGGGTGAGTTGTACATAGCAAGCCTCGGTGAAGGACGCGTTTACCGGGTGCGAAGCCTCAGCATAGGCTCGCCTGCCGAGTTCTGAAGGCTCCTGCGCTTGGTTAGGAACGGTGAATTCCATAAGAACGAAAATTGCTTGGATGGGCTAGAAGACATGGGGGTGAGGCGGTTTAACCATCCAAGGTATCAAGCGGCGCTGATTTCATGAGGCAACTGAAAGGTGCCATCGATTTAATCGTGCTTTAGCAAAACATTCGTTCAGTAGAACACGAGGTGATCTGGAACTAAAATACGCATCTTTTTTACATCAAATCCGCCATCATTGCGCGTAGCCGCTCTTCCGTAAGCCGCCACCCACTGTGAGGCAGACGGTCAATAAAGCGAACGCGAAACGCCATGTGGAGCTCGATGGCCTTCGCATCATCACCCAAGCAATCCGCCAGAAGTGCTAGCGCAAGCTGGGCACTCCCGGGACTGGCATTGCCCCAGGAAAATGCACTTCCCGTTGGTTGCTTGGTAAACATCCGGGCATAGTGTCTAAGGTCATAACGCGGGGGAAGGGGCTTGCCATCCACTTCCACCATCGGACCCCAGCGCACCCGGCGCCCACGGTACACCTTACTCATGGGATGGAACTGCCTTGAGAAGCCCAATACACATTACACGCCTAAGGCAAGCATAGACCACCGTTCCTAGCGTGGTGGCACAGAATTCCCAACAGAACAGGAAAGAGAAAGGTAGGAAGGGAAATTGGAACAACAGGCTATTGCATCGTGAAGACGTCACGGGTTGGCGCAAAGTTGCCTTCGAAGGAGGAAAAACAAGCCACTGAAAGCAAAAACCCCGGGGAAATATTTCCCCGGGGTTTTTGCTTGAGATGCGGTAGTCGGACTTAGACGCTGATATTCTGCGTCACGTTGTCGTTGCCACCATCGCCACCAATTGCACCGGCCTGCACGTTTTGGCTCTGGAGGGTGACATCCTCATCGGATTGTACATCGGGAAGCGCAACACCCAAGTCCGTACCACGATTTACGAGTTTCGTGAAGTCGTCGTTGAACTGAAACCCCGTGGCCGTTGCCTCAGCATTTCCGCCGGACTTGAAATCAACATTTGGATAACGGTAGTTCATAATGGTGTTCCTCAATGCGTTCAGATTTGCTTCAAAGTTTAAAATTGTGCACGCCAATATTACTGCAGAAGCCGTGCCATGCGCCCTAATAGACAGAGGTGATAATTTACAAGTCAATGATTTTTAATATAAATAATGATAAATCTGTTGCATTGCTCAGCACGCATAATCCTTTCCCAGGCTTCCTTTAAAGGTTCACCAAACGTGCCGTCTTTTTTTATGAGACAATACAGTCCACTATATTGGACATTCTGGTGCACTGTCTCGTATGGTCCATGTCACCGTGCGCCTGCTCTGCCAGCGCAGGCGACATGGACATGATCACCGTTTCGCACTTTTTGTTTTTTCGGCCGGTGTGCCGTCCATCTGCTGGCCTCAGGGACGCCGTGAATATGTCCTTATAGGCTTGAGTCCGGCATCCCTGCCGGACATGCCCTTGTGGCCAGCAGATGGGCGGCCTGCAAATTCTCGGCATGGTCTTACCCTTTTTACGGGTGACGCTGACGAAACGATGACGATGGTTGAATCATCGCTCAAAATGGCGCGATGTTACTGAGTCAAGTAAGAACCTCTATCGTTGTGGTTTCCAAGAGTTGGGGGCGGCGCAAAGCCCGCGGCGTGCAGGAAATTGCTCCTAGATGCCGGTTGCTACTACAGCGATCGAGCCGAGACAATCCGTATCAGTACGTATTTTTCTAAAGCGCGCTTGAAAGCGCGCTCTGTTCTTGTTTCTGCTATGTGAATTAGCAGGATGAATTGGGATTCAAAAGGTGCCGCAATGCAGTGGGATAACAAACAGTGAGATGATGCCGACCAATATTAAGTGCTACTCACCAAACCATTGGTTGATTCTTTCACGTGCCTTAGCGCGCACGCTGGAATCGACATAGGTAACGATGGCAGCGATAGCAAGTGTGAGGGCACTGAGGTCATCTGCATAGCCAAGCGCTGGCATCACATCGGGAATCGCATCGGTCGGTAGGATGAAATACCCTAGAGCGCCATAAACAGTTGCCTTTGCCCATGCGGGTACCTCGGGGCGTTGGGCTGCGTAATATAGACATAATGCTTTTTCCACTACCTCACGACCTGCGACCTTGGCAACGCGACGTAGCTTTCGCCAGAAAGTTTTTCCAGAGTATTCGCTCTGGAGCACTTGGGCCGTACTGCGCATTGTGTGCATGGATGTTTTGATCCAATTTAAGGTGTCTCTTTTCGATCCGGCTCCTTGCCAGTGACAATCCTCAACGTATCCTCAAATGATATCGCGAGTATAAATAGATGTCGCTAGGATAGAGGAGACAAAAAACGGGGTGCCCACCTACAGCTAGGGAAATATTTCTAACCGATGGCTGATCATAAATCATAATGGCATATTCAATCCCTAAGCCCTTGCGGGGTCGCTGCACTGCCATGCTTTGAGCAATCTCTCGCCAAGTTGCTCGTATGTATCCCCGCCGCCCGCGGGCGGTTGTTACTCCCCCCATCCCTGAAGCTCGCTCCACGCGGCTAGCCTGCGGCTGTTCAAAATCGTTGCTCACAATTTTGTCTCGCCATTGTGCGCCTCGTCTCCCTGCGCCCACGACATTTTCTACGCAGCTTCTCAGCGGCGTTCAGAGGGAGGCTGCAGCCGAGGGATGTGCGAAAAAGATTGATTGATAGGTCGGCAAAAACATGCTGATAATCACTTCATTCCGGTCTGAAACAAGTTGATCCAGCTGATCCTGTGCACGGCTGCTTAGCTTTGTGCCTTGGCCCGCTTTGCCTAGCAGCGCTTTCATCTTTGATCTCGGTATGGATCTGCCTGAGTTGGTGAGTCATGGGATTTCTCATGTATCCAATGCCTATGTCTTTTCTGGCCTTTGCTGTATTGCGCTTCTCGCGGAACCACGTCGATCCTTTGCCTCAGATGGCGAAAAGCGAGTCATCGGCGCCAATCTAGCGGTTTTTCGTGACTTTATAATGTCTCGGGCATGAAGATGTAATGATTCTTTGGTGCAGGGATTGCCGCAGCATACCAACCTGTTGCCCTCGCGGCGCCTTGACACGAAACGCGAAAACGGTTTTGCAGATTTCCAGGATCGGTCGAGCAAAAAACGGAGTGGGGACATTTTCGGAGATTTCGAAGTCTTAAAATTAAGGTAAGTTTGAATGCTGCGGCGTGTTGGTCACAAGGACTGGATGTGTGATCAAAAAAGAGAGGTTAAACGAATATGAACGAGTATATACGGATTTCACGAGACAAAGCGGCGGCCGGTTTCGGATGGCCGGAACGGGTTGTGGGCGGACTGCTGGCGGTTCTGATGTTGCTCATTGCGCTCGCTTTTGGGGTGCTGATTCTTGGGGTAGTCGCTGTCGGAGGGTTGATGCTGGCAGTGCGGGTTTGGTGGTGGCGCAGGCGTTTACGGCAGTCCGATAGCCAGAAGCCGGTGGTCATCCAAGGCGAGTATCGAGTACTCGAATCCGGGCGTGTCGGCGACAAAAAAGGCTGATGCCTTAACGGTAGTTCAAAGCAACTCCGAACTAGGGCGCGGTGGCCTAGTTGCTGGTTGATCCCGCAGGTGGGCAACGGTTTCATTCGGAGCACCGATGGGTCAATGGCTGCGCCGCCCATGTGCTTTGTTTTACGTCAAAAGGAGTTGCCAAAGATGTATGCCTCCCCTCCGTCAGTGATGACAGCTTACTGCTTACTGCCGATGCGGTGGTTCGACTCTGCCCCCCGATGGAGGCTGGTAGGCTAGCTCATACCGCTTGATAGCTTACGCAGCATCTCCTCGGCGGGATGCTGAGGCCATTCCGGTGTTGCCGGATCTTGGAATGAAAACTAACAACTGAACAACAGATGAAATCAGAACACGCCACCGAATCTCAGGCGGCACGACCGCCCTATGCCGGCCACGGCAATCAACTTATTCTGCGTGATGTGCTCGCAATTGATCGCACTCGCCTTGCCAATGAGCGCACGCTGCTTGCTTGGTTGCGCACCGCACTCATGTTATTTGTCACCGGTGTCACCCTAATCAAGTTGTTCGAGGGCGTACTTGCCATGGAGATTCTGGGCATGCTGCTGCTTCCCACGGGTTTACTTGCCGCTGGCTATGGACTGCGCCGGTACTTGCGTACCCGGGCGCTTATTGGGGCAGCGGAGCAAGATTGAGCGACGGGGGTGCGGCACAGGATTAGCCGATGATCAGCCTGAGGCGTTGGCGGCACATCTACCGCTGGCGGCGGGAGCGCATCTCAAATTTGATGTGGAACGAATTGATCGTCGATGTTCCGCTTATTGCCCGGTATGCGGGTGCCGACCGGGCAAAGCTGCGCCGTCTTGCCTGGCGATTTCTTCTGAGGAAGGAGATTCAAGGGGTCGGTGGCCTGGCAATGACCGACCCGATGCGTTTCTTGATTGCTACCTTGTCCTGTGTCCCGATCCTGTATCTCGATCTCGATTGGTACGTTGGATGGATATCCGTGCTCGTTTACCCCGCAGGTTTCGTGGCCCACCATGAATTCATGGACGAGGCAGGCGTAATGCACGACGTGGTGCAGCCTCTCAGTGGCGAATCTTGGCTGCGCGGACCGGTCATCCTGTCGTGGCAGGATGTGGCCAATGATGCGAGTGGCGCATCGGAAAGAAACCTGGTCATCCACGAACTCGCGCACAAGCTCGATGCCCTGAACGGTGCCGTTAACGGCATGCCGCCTTTACATCGCGGCATGGATCGGGCGGCGTGGACAGCGGCCTTCGCGGACGCCTTCAAAGATCTCCAAGAACGTGTGTCCGAGGGCAGACCGTTGCCCATTGATGGATATGGCGCTGAAGCGCCAGGTGAATTTTTTGCGGTGGCAAGCGAGGCATTGTTTGTTAAGCCGGTGGCACTGTACAACGCCTACCCCGAGGTCTACCGGCAGTTGTGCTGCTTTTACCGGCAAGACCCAGCAGGTTTGGCCCGCTCTCGGATACGCTAAGCGTGCCACACTGGGTGGCGTGGGTTTTTATTGCCGGATATCCGCAAGAGGACGGCAAAGACATCAGCGCCATCACGAGACGCACTAGCACAGTGGCCCCCGGTTTCAGGTTTCAAAGTCGCTAAGTGAGGGATCGATACTCAAACGCTCGAACTCGGCGATCAATTGAGCTCCGAAGAGGAGGATGACAGCCGCGACTTCAAGGGTGAGCAGCGCTACTATCGCCGTGGCAAAAGAGCCGTAGACCACGTTGACCAGGGACAGAGTGGAGAAGTACCAAACCAGGACGTGTCGAATGGCTTCCCAAAGTGCCGCGGCTATCACACCTCCCAGTAATGCGTGGCGGAAGGGGATACGTCCTACCGGCAGCACTAAGTAAAAGGCTGTGAGCATCATTACGAGACCGAGAAAGCCAAGGAAGTAGAGAATGATGCCGGACATTCCATTGAGAGGCCAACGCAAGCCAAGCAATACCAGGGATCGTTGGTCCAGCGCCTGTAGGAGACCGGCGATCACTGACACAAAAAGGATGCCCAATCCGAGCAGGAGGATGAAGAGATAGGGGATAATGGCCGAAACCAGGAAGTGGCGACGCTGTATATTGACCCGATGATAGAAAATTAGTGACATAGCGTTTTCTAGTATGGTGAATGCGAGGGAGCTAAAGAACAAAAGCACTGCCATACCAACCCAACCCACTACCTCGCGATTGTCGAGAAAATGTTCGATTTCCGTCGTAAGGGCCGTTGAGCGGCTCGGGACGATCAGATCGAGCTGGTCGGCAATGGTACTTAGCAGCATTTCCTGGTCCATGAAATGAGAGAGCACGACCAGCAGCAGAGCGAACAAGGGAATGATGGAGAGCAGATTGTAATAGGCTACCGCGCCTGCCAGCAGTAGTCCTTGGTGGCGCCGAAAGTCGCGCATGGCGCGAAGCAAAAAGCGGAGTGGATGACGGAACAGCTGCTGGGCCGCTGCATATTTCGGAGCCATTGATAACTACGATCTAGTGCGCTTAAAGCCAGGTTACAGGATCAAGAGGCATCCATCCTTTCCGGAAGCTCAATCGCCCTTGGGTAAGGGGCCTTTTGATACTAACACGTTCGTTAATAAAGCACTGTTGAGGGGAGTAGTCCCGGATAGGTTTTGTCGAGACACGCCGTGAATACCTGCATCGCGACGCACTCCTGCTTCGCTTGCAGGCCCAGGGCTCGCCATCCGGGGCGAGCCCGTGCGACCGGCAGAAGTGTCACCGGCACTTCTGCTGGATCGGTCTTACCCCTGTAAGCTCGGGCGCCGCCGTCGTGGCGGCGCGAGAGTAACTCCTGAAGGGGGGATATCCTGAGGAGATAAGGCAAGCCGGGCATTGCGTAGTTTTACGCGCTGCGAAAGCGTGTCGTTTTGACGAACAAAATGGCTAGCAATGGCAGCACCAGCCCGAGGATGGTCACGGTTATCAAGAGCGTCCCGAGCGCACCGTAATCGGCCGGTACGGTGAGAATGCCCGTCGCTGAATCGCGCACCTCGCGGGTCACCAGGAAAAACGCATTGAGGTACTGGGTGCCAAGCTGACTGAGGGACAGCGCGAGATTGGTGAAGGAGGCCATGACTGCGAAAAAAGTGGCCTTGAGATCGGCTGGTGCAGTGCGGGCAATCCAGGCCAGCATGGGGATCATGGCGATCTGCCCCAGCGGGGATTCCAAGGCGGTGTCTATCACGGCAATAAAGTGCGCGTCTACCAATCCGGCGGTGTGGGCGGCGGTCCAATGGTGTAGCCCGTAATACATGCCCAGGATGGGCAAGCTGAGGAGCGTGCTGGCAATGGTGAGAAAGCCAATGACGTAGGCAATGGATCGCTCCGCCATGAAGCGGCGGAAAATAAACATGCCGAACAGTGTCAGCACACTGCCGATGAGAGAAAGCTCGGACAAAAACTGCTGGTCGAATCCAAGCTCGTCAATCATCCACCAGGTGGCCCCGGCCCCCGGACCGGGCAGCGCGCGAAAAACAAAGATCACCAGGGCGGTGCCTACCAGCACCCGACGATCCTCCGGGTCAAGCACGCGAACCAGCCGGGTCATGAGAAACACCACGATCGTCAGGGAGCCGACAAAGGTAATCTCCTGGTTGTAGGGGATTTCGGTTAGTCCCACCGTTAGGGTGAACAGGACGAATGCAAGACCGCCTCCCAAGATCCACCAGTTAGGTGCCGGGGGCTCATCTTGCACTTCCAGCATCGCCCGGACTTCCTCATGCTGAAAACCTTGCCGGCGAAGGCGACGGTGCTCGCGGCGCTTGAGCCAGGCCGCGAGGGCCACGCCGAGCACCGACACCGCGGGTATGGTCAAGGCCATGAGGTAAATATCAATGTAGATTGCGACCTTATCTGCTTCGGGCAAAGCTTCGGCGTTGCGAAACATCAGGACATTGGCGAGCGCGAC
>JBAPTW010000010.1:0-2125 GCA_049282355.1 Gammaproteobacteria bacterium
GCCCGGCTCATGGCCAAGACCGGCCGCTCAGCGAGCGTCGATTGGCGGTGAGGCTGTAACCATCCTTCAGTAGCAAGGCCAGCTCGTTTCGTGTGAGCGCTACTTTCTACCGGGCACGTCGTCGGCCTGCAGCGCTCGATCCGCGAGTGGGCGATGCGGCAGGGCTGGGGCGGGAGGCCAGTGCGCACCGAGCAGGCGCAGGGGATCCTGGTCGCTGCGTTGGGGGTGTTGGCCAAGTGGTATGGGTATGAAGGGTCCTGACCTGGGCCGCCTTGCGGGGAACTGGACTGGAGGCAGCGATCCGCCGCAACGCACGAGCTTGATGTGGCAGTGTTGCGTCGGCTCTAGTTCTGGGGCGGAAGTTCGCGGACATGACGCGAAACCGTAGAGGCTGACCCAGCTCGGAAGTGCCGGGCGAAATCCAGCATGAACGTTCGTCGCCACGACCGGTCGCAATGAGGACGACCGAGAGCAGGTGTTCGCCAAACATCAAGCGGGGCCTTCTTGAGAAGTTTCCTTCCGCAAAGGATTCCGACAAGCCAGGATGAGGGCTCAGGTGATCGAGGCTCGGTAGATGCTTTCGATCGCCGCATCCAGCGCCGCGTTGAACGCTTCGTCCGACTGATTGGCGCTCAGTCCCTCGGTCAACGCCCGGGAGAAGCTCGCAATCATGCCGGGGTTCTGAGCCAGCTTGGCGTTGGCGTCACTGCGACTGTAGCCTCCGGATAGAGCCACGACGCGCATCACCCGATCATCGGCAATGAGCGGGTCGTAAAAACCCGGGGTGTCTGGGAGGGTGAGCTTCAGCATCACCTTGCGTCCGCCCGTCAGCCGACCAAGATGCTTCAAGATCTCGGACTTTAGGATCTCCTCGCAGGCAGCCTTTTCGGGGCTATTGATATTGACTTCTGGCTCGATGATCGGGACGAGATCGTGATCCAGGACGGTGGCCGCAACGTCGAACTGCTGTTCGACGATGGCGGCGATCCCGCTTTCCGAGGCGCGTTCGATGACCGATCGCTCCTTGGTGCCAAAGATGCCCGCTTCCACGGCGCGGCTAAGCAACCCGTCGAGGTCCGGCATCGGCTTCATCAGCTTGACCCCGTCGGCCTCCTCGGCCAAGCCCTTGTCAATCTTCAGGATCGGGACGACTGTGCGATCATCCCATAGATATCGCGGAACCGGCTTCCCCTCGATCGTGCCGTCCATGGTCATCTCGAACAGGATCGCGCCGATCACCCTATCCCCGGAAAATGCGGGTGCGCTGATAATTCGGCACCGCATCTGGTGCATCAACGCGAACATTTCCTCGTCATTGGCGTAGGCCGACTTATCGATTCCGTAAAGACTTAGGGCCTTGGGCGTTGAGCCGCCGCTCTGGTCGAGGGCAGCGATGAACCCGCCCTTCTTGGACATCTGCTCTGCTTGCAAGCTGTTGATCATCTGTTTCTCCCGCATCTTGCCTAATCCGCCGGACCCACAGACGGTGTCGACGGGGCCGATCCAAGAGGGCAAGACGCTCTTGCTCCGCGCCGCTGCTTCCCAGCATCTGAACTCGCTCCAGGATAACCGAATGTCACCGCCATAGGAGCCTGTTGCACAATGACCAAAGCAGTGGCAGCTTATCAATATGTTGGGCTCGAAAAGCCGCATCTCACGCACATATGTTGGGCTAGCCGATGAGGCCCTCATTGTGCAACAGCCTCATAGAAGACGTCGTTTTCGAGCTCCCCACAGATAACGCGGCGCGGCCGAAACCGCCCCCTCCGCTCCGACCTCGACATCGGAGGTGCGAAGTTCACACCCATACGCGAATGTTCTTCTCCCGAACGCCCGACGGAATTGCACGTCAAGCCGATGCCGCCGCAACTGGCCGCGCTGACGCACATCCCGCAACCCGAACAGAAGGACCGAGTGGCAGTCCTCGGCAATCAGCGGGAGCTGAGCGGTCCATCTGGTGCCTTCCGGACTGCCTCAGATAGCTAACCTTCTCGATGCCTTCGCGCGGCGGCGCTGGCGCGACATTAAGGGTATGCGAGGGGCGTATGAACAAGATCTGGCGAGGAACCGGTTCATCCCAAGAGAAATCCTGCTTGCGGTCGATGCCGGTCGTCCGCTATGGGGG
>JBAPTW010000011.1:0-56768 GCA_049282355.1 Gammaproteobacteria bacterium
AGCGATCAAGTCCTTCGGGCAGTCAACCTCATTCCAGCAAAGTTCCATGGCAAGGATTGGAACTACGCCATCAAACCTCAACAGCAGAGATAGGCAAAACGGCCAGTTATTTATTTACTATTCCTTAACCTTCAGTAACTCAACTTCGCCTTGTTGTTCTGCGCTTAGAGCTTCGGAAGCTGCAGCGCGGGAGTTGGCGTTGAGCCGCCTTGCGAAAGCGTCGAGGTTTTTCTCCACAGCGCGTTGATCATGGGTTTCGTTGGTGGCTGGATTAACGCCATTGTGAGAAGCTGTACGGGCATGGTATTCATCGGTCAGCAGATCCTGGGCGGCAACCTGGCTAACATGAAGCGCCAAGGACATTTCCGATGCGCCGACAAGCTCAGAGAGCGCGCCTTTACAAACTTTTTCGGTCTTGGATAAGGTTTCCGTGAAGATGGTCGCCGTCAGGTAGCTTACCGCTGCCACCAACGAAGCAACCGCTAGGAAGGCGATGAGCAGTTTTGGGCCTATTCGCATGGGGCTGGCTCTCGGGATTTTGTTCTAATGTTTGACGGGTATAATGGGCCAAGGCGTCTGTTGAGAGCCATAGAGTTTAAGTCATTTCCCACTGATTCGCCTCGACTGCTACTTGCTTTGGGCCGAACGTGATGACAAGTTTCGTCCGTTGCTCGGTTGTTTGAATTGACGCGCGCTAAAGTTGTAAGCGACGGGTATTCTCGGGCGCGGCATCGAGAGGCAGGGCGGGAGTGTTGAAAATAGTGTGCTTGGGCGAGTGAGTGGTTACCCTATAATGCAGTGAGTTGCCATCGGATGAGGCTTAAGAAGCTGTTTTAAAAACGACTGCGCTTGCCTGAGCTGCGTTGCGCGGCAGCTCGACACGAAATGGCCGGGAGCTATTTTGAACGGCTGCAAGCCGGCCCTCGCGACATTTGTAAAACAGCTCCTTACGGTTTTATCTAGGCTGCGGGTCAATTGGAAAATGACAGAATAATGAAAAGATAAAACGATCAACGATGATGGGAGGCAAGGGTAACTTCATGTACACTTCAAAATCACTCATCAGATTATGTCTTTTGTGCTCCTTAGCGGCTCCACAATTGGCTTTTGCGCTCACTGGAAATTTGGAAGGTGAAGTACGCAAACTAATGCTTCCCGGCAGTGAGTGTCTGGAAATCGGTGGAGATTACAAGGCGTTTCGCATTGAAGCGACGGAACGGGGCAAAACCCCGTATGTGTGCTTCAGCAGCCAGCGGCGCAATGTGCTGCGATTCTTTGATGTCGCAATCGTCGCCACCAATGCGGGTGTGGGCATGCAGACGCTGGACTTCGAGCATGAATTTCTCACCGGCCCCCAGGGTATCGTCTATGCCGAGGTACAGCTGGGCGGCTTCGTAGCCAGTGGGGACGGCGCCGCCGTGCCGAGTGGCAGTCGGGTTTCGCTCACGGGTTTCTTTCGGCAACGCGGCTCCGGGGATCGCATCGGAGAGGGATTGAGACAAGAGGTCGCGGACACTGTCGATTCGGCGCTACTGGATAAGACCACCCGCGAGCAGTATTTGGCTGGAGGCAGCCGGCAGCTTAGAGCGATTCTTAGATTTTCCTTTGAAAGTGTGGGGGACAAGATCGTCTTAGGGCCCGAGACGGCGGTGTTGGTGACGGGCGTCAAGGAGCTTATCGAGCGACTCGGGGAGCTATCGACCACGGGCAGTTTTGTGCCGCCGCAGCCTGGAGGGAATTCTTTTCCCCAGTGACATTAATAGTTGTCGCTGGACTTAGAAGCTGTTTTAAGAACTACTGCGCTTGCCTGAGCTGCGTTGCGCGGCGGCTCGCAATTTTAAAACAGCTTCTTAGTCGTGGCGCGGTCAGCAATTGCGTTGACCTCGGGTGTTCCTTCTTCGCATGTCCAGGGCACCTTGGCCACGGCCGCCGATTGCAGGCCTTCGGAGAGTTCCTGCGCTTTGGCATAGCTCAGGACGACTCGAAAGCCTCCAGAGGGGGATTGAAACCAGTCAATATCAAGCGATGGACTGCTGCGCTGCAGGGCGTTTGCATAGGCCTCTGCACGACACGCCCGGGTAAAGTTCATGAGCTCCAATTTACGCTGACTTTTGTAGGGACGTCTGCGCAGGGAGCGAACGTGGCCACCGCCGCGTCCTAGCACGTAGGCCAGATGAGCATAGATGTATTCGCTGTACCATGCCGCGCCCTGCGGCAGCTGCTCGGCATCCGCCTCGATTCGAGCGGGTCCATAGTTGTAAGCAGCCAGTGCCCGGTGCAGGTTGCCGCCGTAGCGTCTGAGTAATTCCTTGAGGTAGCGCGCCCCGGCATCGACGTTGGTGCAGGGCTCGTAGAGATCCCGCAGGCGGGCGATTCCGAGGTGCCGTGCGGTGCCCGGCCACTGGATCTGCATGAGCCCATAGGCACTGGCGGGGGAGACCGCCTGGGGTTCGAAATCGCTTTCGCCCCGGGCCACAGCGAGTAACAATACCAGGGGTAGTTGATAGGCCTCTGCCGCGCGCTGGAAGCAGCTCTCGAACGGAAAGGCGAGTGCGGGCTGCTTCTTGATGCCATTGGTCAAGAATTGTGCCCACGCTGTTTCGAGATCATGGACGCTGGCGGCATGAGCCGTTAGGCCCGTAAGCATTACGCAGCCTATCCAGATTGCCTGCGTTCCCCAAGCTTGCAACCGCTTTCGGGTATTGGGACGACGACGGGCCATGAGGGCCTCTCATTAATATTGCGCTTTACCCGCTTCGCCGCTAGTCAAATTCCATCCGCACCCCGGCCGCGATCGAGTGCTGATTGAGGCCGTCGAGCCCGAGCGGCGCTTGGTAGTAGAGAAAACCTTTTATCCCCCGCGGGAAATCCGCTTTGGCTCCTATGCCGAGATTGAAGTAGTTGCGATCCGGGCTGTCCGTTGGTACGGCGAACGGCGTGAGAGTCGGATCGTTCAAGAACCGCGAGGTGATCAGACGGCTGTCGTTGAGGAACTGATGGGTCCAGTCGAAGCGTAGGTGCGGTGAGAACACCCCATAACGTGTGTCGAAGCTGTAGGAGGCTTCGCCACCCAGGGCCGTGGTCAACGAATCGACGGTCTGCTCATCGATGGCTAATAGCACTCCGGAATTCGCGTCGGTGGCGTTTGCAGGCGTCTCTTGATAGCCGTCGATGTTCACCCGAATGTAAGTGAGACGCCCAAAGGGTCCGAAAGCGAAGCCATCTTGGTCGACTTTGTAACGAAGTCCAAGGCTAAACGCGTACTCGTTGCCACTCGTGTCACCGTCTACGGTCTGGTTCGTGGAACCCACTGCGATTCTACGGCTAGTTTCGTAGTCGTTCCAACCGAAGCTCGCAATGGCATCCACGTAAAAGGCGTCGTTGTAATAGATCTCTCGGTTATCGTATAGGCTGTACACGTTGAAGTGGTAGCCGGTGATATCCAGTCCGCCAGCCGAGGCATCAAAATCGCTGTCCTGTGATGCGTAGGTGAAAGCGCCACCGAGCACGAAGTGGTCGCTGAAGCGGTAGTCGGCGCCCGTGGTAAGTCCTCCCGTACTGAACGAAAATCCCGATTCACGATTGGTGGCGTCACTGTCACCGAAACTCACACCACCATTGAGAAAGACCCCCCAATTGCCAAACCGGCTTCCTTCGTCGGCGCTAGCGCTGCCGCCCCGAGCCCCCGGAAAGAGGCTGTTGAGCGCGCTCGCAGATAACGACTGTCCGGCATAATTCAGGGTGAGCCCCGAGAGGCTTACCCCCGCGGTCGCACCGCGCAGGGCGAGGATGCGTGCCCCCACATTGGAGAGGTTGGTATTGGCAATCTCCGTGGCAAATTTCCCCTGCGCGGCGACCTCCGTGGGGGCCAGCGCGCGCAGCGCGGCGTTGAGTTGACCCGCCTGTCCGCTGATCAGTTGGTTGCAGGTATCCAGGAGCTGCTGCTGGCCCGGGGTCCGGCGCTCCGCAGGAATGGCGGTGATCGCCGGACAGGCTCTGTCCAACGCTGCGGCCGTTGGAGCGGCAACTTCGTCGAGCCCCGCTACGCCCGCCAGCCCACCGCTGACCAGGAACTCCACCGGGGTGAGCCCCGGTACGCTCGCTGTCACACGGATGAGGGTGAGCTCGTTGATCACCAGCGTATTGCTCGTTCTGCCCGTCGCGTCGGTGACGCTTTGATTGCCGCTCTGCAGGGTACCGGCCTGCGGGGGCGATACCGACCACGTCACCGTGACATCGCTCACCGGCTCGCCGGTTGGTCGGGTGACCGCCACCACAAAGGGTTCGAGGACGGTTCCCGGAACTCCCCCTTGACCTTGCCCGGAAACGATATTGAGGGTGGCTCCCTCCGGTACATCGGAGACGATGGTCAACGTCGCGGTTGCCGGATTGATGGCCACGGTCAGCGGTCGACCACCGACGTTTCCAGTGGCGCTGCTCAAGCCCAAATTGACGGTCTTGTCACCTTCCGACACATTGTCGCTGATGATCGGAATAGTGACATCCTGGGTGAGCTGAGCGGCATTGAAGTTGAGCACTTGGGTGGTGGCTACGTAGTCCGTGCCCGCGACGGCGGTGCCGTCACTGGTGGAAAAGATGACACTTACCTGGAAGCCAGGCGCGAGCGTTTCGCTCCCGATGAGCTGCACGGATACCGTCGCCGTTGGGCTGCGCTCGGCGATAACAAAGCTATTGCGGGTGAACCCGACCTGGATCGGTGGGGGCACTTCATCGTCCGTGATGGTGAGGGTGGCGGTGCTGGGGCTGCCGAGGGTGGCGCCGCTGGCTTCGCTGAGCGTCAGGCCAAGGGTTTTGTCCGGCTCCACGACGCTGTCTTGCAGAATGGGTACGGAGAAGGTCTTTGGGGCCGCGTCGCCATCGGCCCAAGTGAGTGTCGTATCGACGGGCGTGTAGTCGACGCCACCCACGGCGGTGCCATCGCTGCTGGTGACGCGCACCGATGCCTCGCCACCACTGCCGGCGGTGCGGGTCACGGTGATGGTGGCTTGGCCGGCGTTTTCGCTGACGGTGAGGTCCGCTTGGCTGAATTGCAGGGTGCCGGGAATGAGCTGATCGTCGTTGGTGATGGTCAGCGTGGCGCTGCTTGGACTTCCTATGCTTGCGCCACCGCCGGCATTGCTCAGCGTAAGGTTGACCGTCTCGTCCGGTTCAACGACCTCATTATCTAGGATCGAAACGTTGAAGGTTTTCGGTGAGGCATCGCCGTCGGCCCAGGTCAGCACGGTATTGACCGGAATGTAGTCCTCGCCCGCGGCGGCCGATCCATTGCTGCTGCTCGCCTGGACAGAGACCGCGCCGCTGCTGCCGCCGGTGCGGGTTACAATGATGGTGGCTTGAGCGGCGTTTTCAGTGGTGGAGAAGTCGGCTTGACTGAACTGCAGGGTGCCGGGGGTGGCGGCATCGTCGTTGGTGATGGTCAGTGTCGCTGCGCTTGGCTCTCCTGTGGTTGCGCCAGCGGCATTGCTCAAGTTGAGACTGACGGTCTTGTTGGGTTCCGGCGTATCATTATCGATGATCTGAACGGTGAAGGTTTTGGGCGCGCTATCGCCGTCGCCCCAGTTCAATGTTGTACTGACTGCTTGGTAATCTTGGCCGGCACTTGCGGTTCCGTCGCTGGTGGAAACCTGGACCGACGCGGCGCCATCGCTGCCGCCGCTGCGGGTCACGGAAATGGTGGCCTGCCCGGTATTTTCTGCGACGGTGAAATTGCTTTGACTGAATTGCAATGTCCCCGGGGTAGGTTCTTGCGCCGTTGCGGGGCCAACAATGAAAAGCACAAAAAACGACAGCAACACGTCGAAGCGATGGTTTCGTTTGCGCATAGCGCTTTTTTGTCCCGAGGTAGGCAGGTTTTTCAATTCCAGTCCGAAATCGTTATTGGGGGGATTATTCATTGCTTCCTTCCCGCTCTGCGCTTGAGACTATATTCATTCTTGGGAACGATTGAAACGCTTTTCCTGATCAAAAAAACTACAGTGCATCCTTGTTATCACACCGAATACTACTTATTAAAAAGGTATATTAATGTTATGATGCTTTTATATTATGTTTTCATTTGCCAATATTTTTATTCGGCATGCGGCAGTTTGGTAAAAATACCATAGGTTGTTGCTAATGTAGATCGGTCTGTCGATATTGTGCCGAAAGCGTCCAAGATTGGGCTTCAGCGCTGCGGTAGCGTATGTCAGTAATTCCTCTGATTCTGTGAGTTGGTTCTGAAAGGGCGAAATCGGGTGAGCGGAATATATAGAAAGCGTGTGAGGCCAACCTTCGGTGGCACTGCGCGAGATAATATTGCGCGGAGCTGGTTTTGGCGCGTTCGCTCCTCCACGCTGTGGAGGTGCATGCAGCGCTGCGCAAGACAGTTCTATTCTTCCTGGCTTTTCTGCAGACGTCGCAGATATACCCGCATCTCTTTGGCGGCCTGAACGTCTCCCTTGCGCTCGGCCGCGCCGATTCCTGTCTGATACGCTGTTATCGCTTCTTCTGCGCGGCCGATTTCGGCTAAAGCCTTGCCATAGAGCTTCCAGGCGGCGGAGTAACCGGCGTCGAGCTCTAGCGCCTTGGCAAGGTGGGCAAGCGCCTCGTCTAACTTTCCGTCCTGAACGTAGGCTTGCCCCAGTCCATAGCGCAGCAGCGCGCTGTCTTTACCGGCAGCGAGCATGCCTTCGAGCTTTTTGCTGTCCACGGCGATTCTCTTTTCGAAATTTTTTGCGGTCTGTTACGTTCGCCAGAAACTCGGAGAAAGTATGACCAGGAACGTAAAGATCTCCAAGCGCCCGAGGATCATGGCCAGACAGAGGATCCATTTGGCGGTGTTACTGATATCGCCGTAGTGGGTGCTGACATCGCCAAGCCCGGGACCGAGGTTATTGATGGTGGCGGCCACCGCGGAGAAGGCCGTGACCTGATCGAGACCAGTGGCCATCAGCATCAGCAACATGATGGAAAAGGCGACCACGTAGGTGCCAAAAAACCCCCAGACCGCGTCTAGGACCCGATAAGAAAGGGTCATGTTGCCCACTTTGATCGGCACCTGGGCATACGGATGAATGAGTCGCACGATCTCGCGAAGCCCTTGGCGAAATAATAACAGCACACGGATGACCTTAAGACCCCCCCCGGTCGAGCCTGCGCATCCGCCGATGAAGCTGGAAAACAGCAACAGCACCGGCAGAAAACTTGGCCAGCTGTCGTAGCCGCTGGTGATAAAACCAGTGGTGGTGCTGATGGAGACAGTCTGAAATACCCCGTGGCGGATAGCGCCGCCGAGCGTGGGAAAGGTTTCCGACGCGTAAAGATAGACGCTGGCGATGGTGGCGATGATCAGGAGCAAAAACAGATAGGTTCGAAGCTCCGCGTCTTGCATGTAAGGATGGATGCTGAAAGAACGCCAGGCGGTGAAGTGAAGAGCAAAGTTCATCCCAGCGAGCACCATGAACACCACCCCCACTGCTTCCACATAAGGGCTGTTGAAATAACCGTGACTGGCGTCATGGGTGGAGAAACCGCCGATGGAGACGGTGGAGAAGCTGTGGGCGATGGCATCGAAGCCGTCCATGCCGGCAAGCCAATAGGCGAGCGCGCAAAGTACCGTCAGCCCGAGATAGATATACCAAAGTGCCTTCGCGGTTTCGGTGATGCGCGGCGTGAGCTTGGTGTCTTTCATGGGCCCTGGGGTTTCGGCCCGGTAGAGCTGCATGCCGCCGATGCCGAGCATGGGCAGGATAGCCAACGCGAGCACGATGATCCCCATGCCCCCGAGCCACTGCAGCAGCTGGCGGTAAAACAGGATAGACGTCGGTAGCATATCGATGCCAGTGATGACGGTGGCACCAGTGGTGGTCAGCCCCGAGACCGACTCGAAGACGGCGTCGGTGAGCGACATGTGGGGGTGGTCCGCCAGCATGAACGGCACCGCGCCGCACAGGCTCAGGGCCACCCAGAACAGTAGCACCACTACGAAGCCATCGCGCAGCCGCAGCTCGCGGCGCGCCCACTGTACTGGCAGCCATAGCAGCAGGCCGCTGCTCAAGATGAGCGTGAAAGCGCTGATGAATGCCTGGGTCACCCCATCCTGGAACCACAGCGAAATCGCCAGTGGTGGGATCATGGTCAGGCTGAACACGGTCAGCAGGAGACCGAGTATGCGTTGGACGACGGCGAACTGCATTCCTGTTAGGTGTGCTTATAGAAAGGTGACACCCACTTGGAACAGCCGCTCCACTTCGCGCACGCGCTTCTTGTCGATGAGAAACAGGATGACGTGATCTTCTGCCTCGATGATGGTGTCATGGTGGGCAATGGTCACGCGGTCATCGCGCACAATGGCGCCGATGCTGGTGCCGGGTGGCAGATCAATCTCGTCGATGCGCCGGCCGACAACGCGCGAGGTACGTTGATCGCCGTGGGCCACGGCTTCGATGGCCTCCGCGGCGCCCCGGCGCAGACTGTGCACCACCACCACGTCACCGCGGCGAACATGGGCCAGTAGACTGCCGATAGTGGCCTGCTGCGGCGAGATGGCGATGTCGATGACGCCCCCTTGCACCAGGTCTGCATAGGCGCTGCGGTTAATGAGGGCCATCACTTTGCGAGCGCCCATCTGCTTGGCCAGCATCGCCGACAGAATATTCACTTCGTCGTCATTGGTGACCGCGCAGAAGACGTCGGTTTTGTCGATATTTTCCTCCCGCAGCAGATCTTCGTCGGCGGCATCGCCTTGCAGGACGATGGATTTTTCGAGGATTTCCGAAAGCAGCCGTGCCCGATCGGCGTTGCCCTCGATGAGCTTGACGTGGAAGCGCGATTCCAGAACGCGAGCCAGCCGAGTGCCGATGTTGCCACCACCGGCGAGCATCACGTGCTTGAGCGGCTTGTCCAAGCGTCGCAGCTCCCCCATGACCGCCCGGATGTGCTCGGTGGCCGCGATGAAAAACACCTCATCGTCGGCCTCGATGACCGTGTGGCCTTCTGGAATGATGGCACGCCCGCGACGGAAAATGGCCGCCACTCGGGTTTCAATGCCCGGCATGTGCTGGCGCAGGGTGCGCAGCTCGTGCCCCACGAGAGGCCCGCCGTAATAGGCCTTGACCGCCACCAGCCGTGCCTTGCCGTTGGTGAAGTCAAGCACCTGAAGTGCTCCCGGGGTCTCGATGAGGCGTTGAATGTATTCGGTGACGAGCTGTTCGGGGCTGATGAGCACGTCAACGGGTAAGGCTTCTTGAGAGAACAGCTCGGGGTGTTCCAAGTACTCGGCAGAACGCACCCGCGCAATCTTGGTCGGCGTGTGGAACAGCGTGTAGGCCACCTGGCAGGCAATCATATTGGTTTCGTCGCTGTTGGTCACCGCCACGATCATGTCTGCATCTTCGGCGCCGGCGCGCATGAGAACGGTGGGGTGGGAGGCATTGCCGAGCACAGTGCGGATGTCCAAACGGTCCTGCAGGGCGCGCAGGGGGGCTGGGTAGTGATCCACCACGGTGATGTCGTTGGCCTCATGGGCAAGGTTTTCCGCCACCGAGCTGCCGACGCGGCTGGCACCTAAGATGATGATCTTCATCCTCAGTCGCTGCTCGCCACCTGTTTGGCGTCGATACCCAGTGCGCGCAGCTTGCGATAGAGGTTAGTGCGTTCCATGCCGGCTCGGTTCGCGACCTTGCTAATGGATCCGCCCGTTTTCTTCAGCTGATGCTCCAAATAGGCCTTTTCGAACTGCTCACGCGCTTCCTTGAGGGGTAGATCGAATCCAGGGAAGTCGCCGCTGGGCAGGGTGCGAGGGGGTGAGCCAAGCGCCGTCTCGACTTCTTGGGCATCGATTTGCGGACTGGTGCCGAGGATAAGCAGGCGCTGCACCACGTTGCGCAGCTCGCGGATGTTCCCCGGCCAAGCATAATTGCGCAAACGGTTTTGCCCGGCGACCGAGAAGCGGCGGTAGGGCAGGTTTTCTTGGGTCACCAATCGGTCCACGTAAAAATCAAGTAGCTCCGGAATGTCCTCGCGATGTTCCCGTAGCGGGGGCACGTGCACGGGCACCACATTCAGGTGGTAGTAAAGATCTTCGCGAAAGCGACCGGCCTCGACTTCGGCTGCAAGGTCGCGGGCGCTGGCGGTAATGATGCGCACGGCGACGTGCACCGGGGCCACGCCCCCAACCCGCAGGAAGGTTTGGTGCTGAAGTGCACTCAATAACCGTGCCTGAATGGTCAGATCCATGTCCGCCACGTCTTTGAGGAAAAGCGTGCCACCATTGGCGCGTTCCAGAGAGCCGAAATGAACATTGTTGTCGTTTTCGGCCCCAAAGAGCTCGGCGGCATAGTTGCCGCTGGTCATGCCGGCGACTGCTACCCGCACGAACGGGCCGGCCGCTCGGCCACTGCGTGCGTGGAGGAAGCGGCTGAACACTTCCTTGCCGCCGCCGGGCTCTCCGGTAATCAGCACTGAGGTTTCATGTTGGGCGATGCGAGTGACCTGGTCACGAAGGCGTTGCATGGCGGGGCTGCGTCCTACGGGCTCTGACACTGGCAGGGCCTCGCGGCGCAGGCCGACATTTTCTTGCGTCAGCTTGGCGGCCTCGAGGGCGCGGCGCACGGTGAGCAGCAACTTGGCGATGGATAGGGGCTTTTCGATGAAGTCGTAGGCGCCTAGCCGAGTGGCTTCCACTGCCGTTTCCACCGTGCCGTGACCCGAAATTATGATGACGGGGGTGTCGATGGTATCGCCTTCGGACCATTCCTTGAGCAAGCTGATGCCATCGGTGTCCGGCATCCAGATATCGAGCAAGATGAGATCCGGTCGGCGGTTGCGCCGCGCCTGGCGAGCGGCTTCGGCGTTTTCGGCAACGCTCGCTTCGTATCCCTCGTCTTCCAGAATGTCTTTGATTAGGCGACGAATGTCCGGCTCGTCGTCCACCACAAGGATGTAGGGGGCTGTCATAGAAGCTTCTCCCGAATACCACCCGTCATTGGGGTTGTTCTGCGCGCGTCAAGTTTAGGAGGGTACGAGCTCGGATCGAATGCGCCCCCCGGTGCGGCGAGGGGCGAAACGGTTTGCGTAGCGCCACCGGCTGCGGCCGGGAAGCGCATGGCGACGCTGGCGCCTCCTTGTGGATTGTTCTCCGCCCAGACCGTTCCCCCGTGTTCTTCGACGATCTTCTTGACGATGGCAAGACCCAAGCCACTGCCCTCGGGCTTAGTGGTCACGTAGGGCTCAAACACATGTTCAAAAATGTTTTCGGGAAAACCGCCCCCCTCGTCACGTATGCGCACCTCGATATACTGACCGGTGACGTCAGATGTGCAACCACTCTCGATCCACACAGTGGGCTGCGCCCCGGCGGCGCCTGCTTCCAGCGCGTTCTTGATAAGATTATGCAGCGCCTGACGCAGCCGGTCGGGATCCGCTGTGACCAGGGGCAGCCGCTCGGCGAGCTGCGTGCGGATAACATCCTCGCCGCGCCCGGCGCGGTACAGCTCGATCACATCCGAAAGGAGCGCGGTGAGGTCAAGGGGCATCGGACGCATACGCGGACTGCGCGCATAGTCTGAGAATGCATTGACCATGTTTTTCATGCTCTCCACCTGCTGAATGATGGTGCGCGTCAAGTTATCGAGCACCGCTGTTTCTTCCGCCGGCATCTTTCGTAGATACTTGTGGCGCAGTCGTTCCGCGGACAGCTGGATGGGCGTGAGTGGATTTTTGATTTCGTGCGCCAGGCGTCTTGCCACCTCGCTCCAGGCCGCATTGCGCTCGGCTTGAATAAGAGCGGTGACATCATCGAAGACGACCACGTGACCAGGTAACAGCTCGTTGGCCGCCAGCAGGCGGGTACCGCGGCACATCAATACCTGGCGCCCATTGGCGTTGAGCAAAGTCACCTCGGCGCGCCAGTCATGCACCGTGTCTCGAGGCTGGGAGCTAAGCACTTCGGTAAACGGACGCAGGTTGGGATGCGCCTCGCTAATCGCGCTCAAAGTTTTGCCGACTTGGGGGTCAAGATCGACGCCAAGAATCTGTCGTGCCGCATCGTTGGCCGTGATCACCCGCAGCTCATGGTCAAGCGTGACCACACCGGAGGAAAGGCGCGCTAATACGGCCTCCAAATAGGTGCGCTGCGCTTCCAACTGCTGCTGGCTTCGACGCGTCTCATCCCGGGCTAAGGCAAGCTTGCGGGTCATGGTGTTAAAAGACTCGGTGAGGAATCCGACTTCGTCTTTACTGGCCTTCGGCAGCCGCGTTCCGTAATCTCCCTCCGCCACCGCTTGGGTACCTTGCACTAAGTCCCGAAGCGGCGCCACCAGCCGCCGTGCTGAGAAAAACGCGGCCCACACCGCCGTCAGAACACTGAGCAGCAGCACCAGGGAGAGCGTTAGCGTAAAACTGATTTTCAATGGCTTGCGCAGATAAGCCAGCTCGCGGTATTGAGCATAAGCCCCTTGCACCTGTTCGGCCAGCGTGTCCAACCGTTCGGTGATAGGAAACAGCGCCTGAAGGATACGACTGCTGGTCGCCGTTCCGGTAACCGGATCGGGAACGGCCACCATCACCCGCGCGTGAAGACCTTCATCGTCGAGGGCATCGAGCCCGATGTAGTTCTGCGATTGGCGCATCTGTAGCAGCATCGCCTCGCTCGGACGGTGGGGGATGATAGAGACAGCATTCGCCTGGCTCAGCGCAATGATATGGCCACGGTCGGTCATCAAGGTCAGCTCAGTGGCACCACTTTGCCGGCGGTCGTCGTCCAGGCGCACAGCGGCCCGTTGTCCTGTGGTGTCGCTCAGCTCCGCCGCCATGGCATCGGTTTGTCGCAGTAGCTCACGCATGCGCATTCCCAACGCGGTGCGGCCAAGCTCTAGCGCATTTTCCAGGGCACGCTCGATGCGCACATCGAACCAGCTGTCGATGCCCCGTTGGATGAACTGAAGAGAGAAATAATAAACCACCAGCACCGGGGTAACAGAGAGCAACACGAATCGTGTCACCATGCGCACCGTGAGCCGCGCACCCGGGGCGCGACGGTGTACCTGGTGGAGGAGCTCATAGAGATTCCATGCGATGAGGCCTGCCAGCACCAGCAATCCGAAAGTATTGATGATCAGCAGAGCCGAGTAGGTTTGTCCGAAACGAGCGGAGTTTTCCGTGGCACTGCTCATCAACGTGAGGAAAGCGAGCATCAGCAGGCCCAGCGCCACCACTGGACCCGCGCCCCCCAAGAATTTTCTCAACGATTTAGTGGATACTCGTACCATTCGCTTGAAAGATGCCAATCGGGATTAAGATAGGCGAGCACCCGCAAGGGCGTGGGTAGAGATTCGATGTCTAAATAAGCGCCTACTTGCAGCACATAGCGCACATCCTTTTCCAGCAAGTATGCATCGATCAAAGGGAAATCGCGCACTTGACCGAGCGCTTTTAACGCCTCCCGCAGGCTGCGAAAGGTGCTCGTCGCGCCGGCATTGAGATCTTCCACCAGATACTGATTGCTCAACGGATGAAAGCTCAATCGGCGTTTTGCCTCTAATTCGGCGACCAGCTCATTCCAGATAAACTCGCGCACCCGCCGAATTTCGAAATTGATGACGACGGTTAAGGCGATGCCGTTTTCGAGTGCCTCCAGAGCCGTATGGCTTAAACTCAGATCGATGTCAGCATTAACCAGATAGAGCTTGTCGGCAAGATGGGTTTTGGCATCGCGAACCGTGATGGTGTCAGCGGTCGTCTCAGGAACTGCCATCGACAGCACCAAGAGACAAAGCCAAATGAGCCCCATCTGTGCACCGCTTACCCTTTTATTCCTGTTTTTCCAATAGCGCATAAAAGAAGCCGTCCATTCCATCCGCGCCGGGTAAGATTTGGCGGCCTGGGCCAACCGAGCGTCCCCAGGGAGCGTCCATCGCGCGCTCACGGGCATCCGGGTGTTGAGCGAGAAAACGAGCTATCTGTGCGGCATTTTCTGGTGGTAGTACAGAGCAAGTAGCGTACAATAGCAACCCGCCCCGAGCCAGCAGCGGCCAAAGTGCCTCCAAAAGTTTTGCTTGATAATCGACGAGGCCCCGGATGTCGCTCGCCCGTCTGAGCACCTTGATATCTGGATGGCGGCGGATGACCCCCGTGGCGGAGCAAGGTGCATCGAGCAGGATGCGCTCAAAGGGAATGCCATTCCACCACGTTTGCGGCACTGCTGCATCCCCAGGGGTCACATCGGCCTGCAGGCCGAGGCGCTCGAGCGTTGCTGCTACCCGCTCGAGGCGTTGCCGGTCGCGGTCGATCGCCAACAAAGATGCGAGCCGTGGCTCACATTCGAGCATATGGGCTGTCTTGCCGCCGGGCGCTGCGCAGGCGTCGAGCACGCGGTGGCCGGGCTTGATATCAAGCAGCGGCGCTGCTAGTTGGGCGGCACCGTCTTGCACAGAAACGTGCCCCTCCTTAAATCCCGGAAGAGCGTCTACCTCTGAAGGTGCCGCCAACATGACCCCGTGAGTCGTGTGGGGAGCGGCATAAGCCTCGATATGTGCGGTCGCGAGGTACTTCAAGTAGGTCGATCGGTCATTACGGCACGCGTTGACCCGCAATGTCATGGGCGGGCGTTTGTTGTTCTCAGCCAGTATGGTATCCCAATCTTGCGGCCATGCTCGTTGCATTGCATCAATCAACCAACGTGGATGAGCATACCAAGCTTCTTGTTGCTGGCAAGTCGCCGCCATGATGGCGTCACGGTTGCGCAAGTAACCCCTCAACACACCGTTGATTAGTCCCTTTGCCCAGGGTTTGTTGCAGGCTTCGGCAAGCGCTACCGTCTGCGCCACCGCCGCATGGACCGGTATGCGGGTATGCACAAGCTGGTAAAGGCCGAGCAGCAATACGATCCGGATGTCGCGGTGGCGGGCCGCAAGCGGTTTATCCAGTTGCCGGTGTAGTAGGGCATCCAGCTGTGGTAGCCAGCGCAGCACCCCGTAACAGAGCTCCTGGGTAAGCGAGCGGTCGCGGGGGTCGGCAACGCTGTCGGTGGCTTCGGCCAGACAGCTTGTCAGCGTGCGGCCTTGACCGAGAAGGTGCATCAGCGCGTGCAGGGCCGCCTCGCGCCCATTGTCCGCGGCTGGCCTGCGGTTTATCACGAGAGTGGGGGGCTTGCGGCAGCTCCCAGGACGGCTCCACAACGAAGCGGACGGGATTTCAGGTAGTCGGCCGCAGACATCGGCCGTGCCCCCGGGCGTTGCACCGTCAGCAGCCGCAGCCGTCCCGCGGTAGTGGCGATATCAATGCCGGAGGGTGAGCACGCCATGACCGTCCCGGGCTCGGTCTGAGGGGCGCTTTCCAGAGAGCAGGCTTGCCAGATACGCAGCGGTTGCTGATCGCGGGTCGTCCAGGCGACGGGCCAGGGGTTCAAAGCACGTACTTGGCGCGCGAGCTCAGTGCTCGGCCGCCGCCAATCGAGGAGCGCCTCGTCTTTATGAATGCGCGGTGAGTACGTGGCTTGTGCTTCGTTTTGGGGCCGAAACAAAGCAGCGCCGGCTTGCAGCTGGGCTAGGGCTTGGCGCAGCGTGTCGACGCCGAGCTTTGCCAACCGGTCATGGAGTGATTGGGCCGTGTCGCTAGGGAGAATGTCACAACGTGCAGTGCACAGCACCGGGCCTGCATCCAAGCGCTCGTTCATCTGCATGATGGAGATCCCCGTTTCGCTGTCGCCGGCCATGATAGCGCAAGGGATCGGCGCCGCTCCTCGCCAGCGCGGCAGCAGAGAAGGATGGACATTGATGCAGCCGAGGCGGGGCGCTTCCAGAATCGGCTTGGGCAGCAACAGCCCATAGGCCGCAACCACCAAGACATCGGCCGCTTGCTTGGCAAACTGCACTTGAACTTGGGCGTCGCGCAGTGTCTCGGGCTGGTAGACGGGGATATTATGGGTTAGCGCTAACGCCTTGACGGGACTCGGCCGGTACTTCAGCCCGCGCCCGGCGCGCCGGTCGGGCTGAGTGTACACCGCGATCAGCGTTTGCTGATGAGCTCGGAGCAATCCCTCCAGAATGGTTGCTGCAAACTCCGGTGTCCCGGCAAAAATGATTCTCAAGGGCCTAGGCACGGTTTGTAAGGGGACTCAATATGACACGATCATTGGAGAGCCGTAACAAAGCGAACGGTGCAGTCTTGTTCGGTCTAGCAGGGCGACCATGTAAGCGTGGAGGGTGGGCGGTCACATGGTTTCGCGTTGGCGTTTCTCGCTCTTTTTTCGAATGCGTTGACGTTTCAACTCCGAGAGATAATCGACGAACAGCTTCCCTTCGAGATGATCCATCTCGTGCTGAATACACACCGCGAGCAATCCGTCTGTTTCGAGGGTGAACGTGTCTCCTGAGGGCGACTGTGCGGAGACTTTGATCCACTCGGATCGGCGCACGTTCTCATAGATACCCGGCACCGAAAGACACCCCTCCTCGGTTTCAACCGTGCCGCGCCGCTCCTGGATCTCGGGGTTAATAAGGCACACGGGCTGATTACGTTCCTCGGAGATATCCAACACGATGACGCGCTTAGGCACGTTGACCTGGATCGCCGCCAGGCCAATGCCCGGTGCCACATACATCGTCTCCAGCATATCATTGACCAGCTGTGCAATGGACTCGTCAACGACCGCCACGGGCTCGGCTTTGTTACGAAGCCTCGGATCCGGAAAGTGTAAAATCGTCAGGATCGCCATATGTCCACCTTCAATACGCAACCCACTCTTAAAGACCACAAAATTTGCTAAATGTTAGCGACCGCCAGGGATTGGCTCAAGGCAAGCACCCTCCCGATACGGCGAGTAACGCGCGTGAGCTCATCGCCCCCTGGAAGAGACCGTTGATCGGGCGCAGTTCACTAAAGAAATGCCAACTTGGCGCCGAAACAGTTAGAGCGAGCGCGGGAGATCCCCCTTCCAATCGGAAGAGGCAGGGATCAGCCTGCGCGCGTGGTGTTGAACCGGCGCTGCGGCAAACTCGCCGAGTAACGCCGACAATCGTGGACTCTCCATACAACAGGAATCGGCGCGGGAAGCGACTGCTGATCTCCACTTCCTAGCGCCCCAACGTCTCGGGGTATTCCCATGCGTAATCGATGGTGCCGCGGCCTTGTTGCTCTCTGCCTCATCGGGCTCGCACCGGCAACGCTGCGCTCGGAGCCGGTGAGCGTAAGATCGAGTCATCCAGAATACTATGTTGTGCAAAAAGGCGATACGCTTTGGGATATCTCGGCTTTATTCTTAACGGATCCCTGGCTGTGGCCGGAAATTTGGGAGATCAATCCGAGCATCGCTAATCCGCATCTTATCTATCCCGGGGATAGGATTAGCCTTGTCTATCGCGATGGCAAGCCGGTGTTGCGGGTTGCCCGCGGTTTCGAACCGTCGGAGCAGGTTGAGAAGCTGCATCCCTCGATTCGATCCTCTGAGCTTCGTCAAGAGCCTATTTCGTCGATACCCATAGATGCTATTGCGCCCTTTCTGAGTCGCTTGCGGGTGGTGACCAAGCAAGAGCTCGACGCGGCGCCGTATATCGTTTCTCTGGGCAAAGAACATCTGCTCGGGGGGCCGGGGTTTCAGGTCTATGCGCGGCGTATCGCAGCCCAGGAGATCGGCGCCAGCTACGTTGTGTACCGTCCCGGTAAGGCCTATCGCAATCCTCATGACACGCAAGAAATTTTGGGCTACGAAGCCTTGCATGTCGCCGACGCCACCCTGGAGCAAACGGGCGATCCGGCGACCCTCATGCTCACGCGGGGTTCTCGCGAGGTGCTGGGAGGCGATCGGCTGCTGCCGGCCTCAATGGATGAGATCAACAATCGTCTGATCCCCCGGGTGCCGCCAACCAAGCTCCTCGGCGAGATCATCTCTGTCGTCGATGGTGTCACCCAAATTGGGCAACACCAGATCGTTGTGCTCAGCATCGGCACCCGTGACGGCGCCGAGCCCGGTCATGTGCTGGCCGTTTACCAACGCGGCCAGAAAGTCCGCGATGCCTACGGCAAGCGCCAAGAGGATGTTACCTTGCCGGACGAGCGCGCCGGCGCATTGCTGGTTTTTCGCCCGTTCGAGCGTGTCAGTTATGCACTTGTTATGAGCGCCGTACGTGCGATGCATGTCGGCGATATCGTCAAGAATCCTTCGTAGGGCTCATTACACCATCTCGGAAGCGGCTTTGAAGCCGCTTTTCCGGCCTGGTCCGGTTCTTGACCAGCGGGGTATCCATATTCTTTATTCTTTCTATGCCTGGGGCTAGCCAGCCAGCTGACGAGCTTGCCTATTGGCTTGCGCTGCACCGGGCCCCTGGCCTTGGCGCCATCGGTTTTCGCCGTCTTACGGAACGGCTGGGACCGCCGCAGGCGGTGTTGAAGGCGGGACAGGACGTACTTCGAGCCGTCGGTTTGTCCGCGGCGACCCTGCAATTCCTGCTAGCACCCGACTGGGCCGCGGTGGAAAGGGATTTGGCGTGGGCGGCACAGCCCGGGCATGGCATTCTGACACTCATCGACGCAGCCTATCCGCCCCAGTTGCGCGAGATCGCCGATGCGCCGCCGGTGCTGTTTGTGCGCGGCAATCCTGGCCTATTGCATGCTGCTCAAGTGGCCATCGTCGGCAGTCGGCGCCCCAGCGACACCGGCCGCGAAATTGCTTACGGATTTGCCAAGACCCTCGCCGGGCAAGGCCTCACCATTACCAGCGGCATGGCATACGGTATCGATGCGGCGGCCCATCTTGGGGCGCTCGCCGTGGCCGGTGGCACTATCGCTGTTCTCGGCAACGGTCTTGACCGCATCTATCCGGCGCGCCATGGCAAGCTCGCTGCGCGCATCGCCGAAGCGGGGGCGCTGGTGTCCGAGTTTCCCCTCGGTACGCCACCGCTCGCGGCCCATTTTCCCCACAGGAACCGAATTATCAGCGGGCTGTCTCTTGGAGTAATCGTGGTCGAGGCAGGACAGCGTAGCGGCTCTCTCATCAGCGCCCGCTTGGCGGCTGATCAGGGCCGCGAGGTGTTCGCTGTTCCGGGTTCCATCTTCAATCCCCTCGCCCGTGGGTGTCATGCGCTGATCCGCGACGGGGCGATGCTCATCGAGTCTGCCATTGAAGTGCTGGAAGTGCTGCGTTTTGCCGACGCCGGGGCATCGCTGCAATGCCACACAGATGAATGTGGGGTAGCGATGAATGCCGATGGGCTCGATGCCGACCAGCGGCGGGTCCTGGGCGCCTTGGGTTACGAGCCCGTATCCTTCGATACGCTGGTGGAGCGCACCGGATTGACGGCAGAGTCCGTTTCCTCCATGCTTCTTGTCCTAGAGCTGCGTGGCTACGTGTCGCTCGCTACCGGCGGTTTCTATTGCCGGGTGGGCAAAAGGGGATGAGATGAAAGAAAGCGTGCTCGATGTACTCATGTATCTCTTTGGCCATTACCTAGACGAAGATGCGGATATCGAGTCGGACGAGGAATCTTTGAAATGGGAGCTGATTGCGGCTGGATTTCCTGAAAGAGAAATTGTTAAGGCATTTTCCTGGCTCGAAGGCTTAATACCCAATCCGTCCGAAGCGTCGGCGCAAGTGCTCCATAGCGCTGCCGCCATGCGGGTTTTTACGCCACAGGAGGTGGAGCGCCTCGATCTGGAGTGTCGCCGCTTTTTGCTCTACCTGGAGCAGGCGGGTGTGCTGGACGCAGTCACCCGTGAGTTCGTCATCGATCGAGTCATGGCTCTGGAGACGGATGCCATCGATCTGGCTCAGCTGAAATGGGTGGTGTTGATGGTGCTTTTCAATCAACCCGGTGGCCAGGCGGCCTATTCTTGGGTCGAGGATTTGGTCTTGGACAGAGGCGCTACCGTGCTTCACTAGGAGCGGGTAATACGCACTCCAGCGAGCATATGGGCAAACACCTACTTATCGTCGAATCCCCCGCGAAAGCTCGAACCCTGAAGAAATATCTTGGTGCCGGTTTCGATGTGCTGGCTTCCTATGGGCACGTGCGCGACCTGCGCCCGAAGGAAGGGGCGGTTGAACCGGACAGCGGGTTCACCATGCACTACACCGTCATCGAGAAAAATGCTCGCCACCTTTCGCAGATCGTTCGCGGCATGCGAGACGCGGACGCACTCTATCTGGCTACCGACCCTGACCGAGAGGGGGAGGCGATCTCGTGGCACCTGGTGGAGTTACTGAAAGAGCACAACGTTCTTGATGCCAAGCCGGTGTATCGCGTGGTCTTTCACGAGATCACCCAACGTGCCGTCGAAGAAGCGCTTGCCGATCCCCGCGGGCTTTCGATGGAGCTGGTGAATGCTCAGCAGGCACGACGCGCGCTCGATTATCTCGTCGGATTTAACCTCTCTCCGCTCCTTTGGAAGAAGATCCGGCGAGGGTTGTCTGCCGGTCGGGTTCAGAGCCCAGCGCTGCGCCTGATCGTCGAGCGGGAAACGGAGATTGAGCATTTTGTACGGCGTGAGTATTGGACTATCGAGGCCGACCTTGCGGCGCAGGAACAGCCTTTTCATGCCAAGCTGAGTCATTATCGAAACCAGAAGCTCGGCCAATTTAGCATTGGTACGGCCAAGGACGCGCGCGAAGCCGAACGCAGTTTGCTCGCTGCGGCTGCTCCGGCTCCCCCGGGCAGCGACGCTTTGGGCTCGCTGATCGTCTTGTCGGTCGAGAAAAAGCAGCGTCGGCGTAATCCGGCGCCGCCGTTCACGACCTCGACCTTACAGCAAGAAGCGGCGCGCAAGCTGGGATTCACCGCGCAGCGCACCATGCGCACCGCACAGCAGCTCTACGAAGGCGTGCAGAGCGACAGCGGCCCGGTGGGCTTGATTACCTACATGCGCACCGATTCGGTGACGCTGGCACAGGAAGCGGTGACGTCCATTCGCGGCTATATTCGCGAGCAGTTTGGTGCCCATGCTTTACCCAAGACGGAACGGACCTTCAAGACCAAGGCGAAGAACGCTCAGGAGGCTCACGAGGCGATACGCCCGACCTCGATCGAGCATACCCCCGACGCAGTGCGTGCTCACCTAACGCCCGAGCAGTTCAAGCTCTATCAGCTTATCTGGAAACGCACACTGGCCTGCCAGATGATTCATGCCACCATCGATACGGTCGCCGTAGAGCTTGGTTGCGGTCCCCAGCATCGCTTCCGCGCCACCGGCTCGACGTTGGTCGATCCCGGCTTTCTCGCGGTCTACGAGGAGGGCGTGGATGATCGCCAAGTGGAGCCGGCGGAGCGTCGCCTGCCGTTGCTCAAGGAAGGCGATCAGGTGGCCCTGCTGGCGATTCGACCCGAACAGCATTTCACGGAGCCACCGCCGCGCTATTCGGAAGCGACCCTCGTCAAGAGTCTCGAAGAGTACGGCATTGGCAGGCCATCGACCTATGCCGTGATCATCTCCACCCTGCTGCAGCGTGAATACGTGACCCTGGAAAACAAACGGTTCGTGCCCACCGATGTGGGGCGAATCGTGAACCATTTTCTCACCCAGCACTTCGGTCACTATGTCGACTATGATTTCACCGCCCACCTGGAGGATGATCTGGACGCCATCTCCCGCGGGGAAAAGGAGTGGATCCCGGTGTTGCGGAACTTCTGGGAACCCTTCAGTGAGCAGGTGAAGGAGAAAGAGAGCAGTGTTAGCCGCAAAGACGTCGGCCAACCCCGAGTCCTCGGCATCGACCCGAAGAGCAGTCAAACCGTTTCCGTGCGCATGGGCCGTTACGGACCCTATGTGCAGATCGATGCCCCCGAGGGTCAGGATAAGCCGCGTTTCGCAGGGCTGCGACCAGGGCAGCGGATGAACGCCATAACGCTGGAAGAAGCACTCGACTTGTTCAAGCTCCCGCGAGAGCTAGGGTCCACTCCTCAGGGGGAGCTGGTGACGGCGAATGTGGGCCGCTTTGGGCCCTACGTCCGTCATGGCGATAAGTTCATCTCGCTCGCAGCAGATGATGATCCTTATACCGTCACCTTGGAGCGAGCGCTCACCCTGATTGACGACAAAGCGAAAAAGGATGCCGCTAAACGCATCAAGGTGTTCGAAGACAACGGTATTGCTATTTTGAGAGGACGCTTCGGTCCCTATATCACCGATGGGAAGCGCAACGCGCGGGTGCCAAAGGATCGCGATCCCGTGGAGCTGAGCTTGGAGGAATCGCAAAGGATTCTCGCTGAAGCGCCACCGAGGAGCCGCCCGCGGCGACGCTCGCGAACGGCGAGCTAAGGTCCGATTCCCTTAATATTATGACAGTTTTTGATACCGACGCCGCAACCCCGTCGACGGCTGCTTGAGCGCTGTTACTGCGCATGAGCTTTTGGCATATTAAGCGCGCCAGCTCAGTGCTGCGCGCGGGAGGCATTGTTGCCTATCCGACCGAAGCGGTGTACGGGCTTGGCTGCGATCCGTGGAACGCCAACACTTTGACGCGTCTTCTCACCCTGAAGCGTCGGGGAGTTGAGAAGGGGGTAATCCTTGTTGCCGCGGCCTTTTCCCAGTTGCGCCCATTCGTCGAAGAGCTCGACGAAAGCCTGCGGCGGCGGATCGAGGCTTGCTGGCCCGGACCCACCACTTGGCTGCTGCCGGGTCGCAAAGATGTTCCCTTCTGGCTGACGGGAGGGCGCAAGACAGTGGCGGTGCGCGTGACAGCGCATCGGCAAGCAGCCAGCCTCTGTGAGGCCTATGGTGGGGCTTTGGTCTCGACGAGCGCTAATATCGCCGGCAGGCCGCCAGCACGCAGCGCGCTTGGGGTCCGGCGGCGATTTGGGACAGCGGTCGACTATGTGCTCGGCGGACGGGTTGGCGGCGATCGACGACCGACGGAGATCCGTGATGCATTGAGTGATCGGGTGATTCGGCCGGGAAACCCTTGACGGCCGACTGCTGTGTGAGTGTGATGGACGACGATATTGAGCGTGTTCGAAACCATTTTCTGCAGCTTCAGGAGCAAATCTGCGCCGCCCTTGTTGGAGAGGATGAAATAGGACGATTCACCGCTGATCAATGGCAGCGGCCTCAAGGCGGGGGGGGTGATTCACGGATCATGACGGATGGCCGCGTGTTTGAGCGGGCGGGCGTCAATTTTGCTCACGTGAAAGGCAGTGCTTTGCCTGCAGCCGCCTCGGCTCGTCGTCCGGAGCTCGCCGGCCGTTTTTTTCAGGCTGTGGGTATTTCGGTTGTCGTCCATCCGCACAACCCCTACGTGCCGACGTCGCATTTTAATGCGCGGTTGTTAGTGGCCGAGCGCCCTGGAGAGTCGACGATATGGTGGTTTGGCGGTGGCTTTGATTTGACCCCTTACTATGCCTTTGAAGAAGATGTTCGTCACTGGCACCGCATTGCCAAAGAGGCGTGCATGCCTTTCGGGGACGACATCTATCCACGCTTCAAGCGATGGTGCGATGAGTATTTTTACCTGCCTCACCGAGACGAGCCCCGGGGCGTGGGTGGACTGTTCTATGACGATCTTCACGACTGGGGCTTTGAAACCTCGTTTGCGTTCACCCGAGCGGTTGGCGAGGGCTTCCTGCTTGCCTATATTCCCCTCGTACGCCGGCGCAAGGATACGCCTTTTGGAGCCCGGGAACGGGAGTTTCAGCTCATGCGCCGCGGGCGCTACGTGGAGTTCAATCTCTTGTATGATCGAGGAACGTTATTCGGGCTGCAGTCGGGTGGGCGCGTCGAATCGATACTGATGTCACTGCCCCCCACGGTGAAATGGCATTACCATTGGCAACCGGAGCCGGGTACCCCGGAAGCTCGGCTTTATGAGGTGTTTCTCAGGCCCACGGACTGGCTAGCGACTTGATTTTCCCGCTGCTTAGCTTGACAGGGTCCAAAAGCGCCTGCACAATGATCCGCTTACATTTCGGAGGGGTTCCCGAGTGGCCAAAGGGATCAGACTGTAAATCTGACGGCTCCGCCTTCGGAGGTTCGAATCCTCCCCCCTCCACCAGCGATGGGCCCGAACATTAAGATTTCTGTAAGCGCATGGTAGGCCCTGTCGCCGCAGCGGGTGTAGTTCAATGGTAGAACCTCAGCCTTCCAAGCTGATGATGTGGGTTCGATTCCCATCACCCGCTCCATGCTTATGCTGCCGCGATGGCTGTTAGGGTTGATTGGGTCGTCTGCTCGGGGGAGATAGACGCACAGTAGCGGATTAATCGCCCATATAGCTCAGTCGGTAGAGCACTTCCTTGGTAAGGAAGAGGTCACCGGTTCAAGTCCGGTTATGGGCTCCAGATGCGAAGATCGACTGCTGCGATTTAGGGAGACATTGCCATGTCCAAGGCGAAGTTTGAGCGTAAGAAGCCGCATGTGAACGTCGGGACGATAGGTCACGTGGACCACGGAAAGACCACTCTGACCGCGGCTATGACGAAGGTGTTGGGAACGCGGTTCGGTGGTGAGTTTATACCCTTCGATGAGATCGATAAGGCGCCCGAAGAAAAGGCCCGGGGTATTACGATTGCGACCGCTCATGTGGAGTACGAGACTCCGATGCGACACTACGCCCACGTGGATTGCCCGGGGCATGCCGACTACGTGAAGAACATGATCACCGGTGCGGCGCAAATGGATGGCGCGATTCTGGTGGTCAGTGCGGCCGACGGTCCCATGCCGCAAACGCGCGAGCATATCCTGCTAGCACGTCAAGTGGGTGTTCCCTATCTCATCGTCTACTTGAACAAGGTGGATATGGTCGACGACGAGGAGTTGTTGGAGCTGGTAGAAATGGAGGTTCGCGAGCTGCTCGATAAGTATGAATTCCCGGGTGACGACACGCCCATCATCCGCGGCTCGGCCCTAAAGGCTCTCGAGGGAGAAACCTCGGAAATGGGTGAAGAGTCCATCGTCAAGCTGGCGGATGCCTTGGACAGTTACATCCCGGAGCCACAGCGTGCCATCGATGGGGCTTTCTTGATGCCGGTGGAAGATGTTTTCTCCATCTCCGGGCGCGGCACCGTCGCCACCGGACGGGTCGAGCGAGGCAAGGTGAAGGTGGGCGAAGAAGTGGAGATCGTCGGCTTGCGCGAAACCCACAAGACCACCTGCACCGGCGTCGAGATGTTTCGAAAACTACTGGATGAGGGCGTTGCCGGAGACAATATCGGGGTGTTGCTGCGCGGTATTAAGCGAGATGAGATCGAGCGAGGGCAGGTTTTGGCAAAGCCAGGCTCAATTACTCCCCACACCCGCTTCGAAGCGGAGGTGTATATCCTGTCCAAGGAGGAGGGAGGTCGGCACACGCCATTTTTCACCGGCTATCGCCCGCAGTTCTACTTCCGAACCACCGACGTGACAGGGGCGGTTGATCTTCCAGAAGGCATCGAGATGGTCATGCCCGGAGACAATATCAAGATGACGGTGAGCTTGATTGCGCCCATCGCCATGGAAGAGGGACTGCGCTTCGCGGTTCGCGAGGGCGGGCGCACGGTAGGTGCTGGCGTTGTCTCCAAAGTCATCGAATAGGAGTGTCTCCCTTAGAAACTGTTTCAGAAAGGATCATTCCCTCAGGCCAGTAGCTCAATTGGCAGAGCAGCGGTCTCCAAAACCGCAGGTTGGGGGTTCGATTCCCTCCTGGCCTGCCACAAAGTCATTGCCACTCGTCAAGCAATTGCTAAGAAGCAGCTTCAGATAATATCACCAGCGCCGGCGGTGGAGGAAGGCGCACGGTGTCGGGCAACCGGAGTGTACCAGGGAGTCCATGAGGAGTGCCCGCCGCTGCGCCCGAGCGCAATGACAGGCGCCGGGGTTTTTGGGCAGCTTCTTCTATAAGAGTCTCGATGGGCAGCGCAAACCGATGGGCAGCCGAGGCGTGTTAGTGCACGCCGCAGTTCAATGTTTGCTGCCAGCTCGATTGGTGGACGTCGAGGTTATGGTGCCGAGTGGTTTAGCACATGCTGATAGCATAGAGGTCGAGGCGCCGCGGGGCATGGCGGATAATTTAAAATGGACATTGGTGGTCGCGCTCCTTGCCGGCGCGCTAGGTGCCTTTTACTACTTTGCCGATGAGTCGCTGTTGTTGCGGGTGATTGGTTTGGTCGCCGTTACGGGAGTTGCCGTGGCGATCGCCCTACAGACCGCAAAAGGACGTCTCGCCTGGAGCATGGTGGGGGAGGCGCGGCTGGAAGTTCGCAAGGTTGTTTGGCCTACTCGCAAAGAGACTATACAAACGACGGGCATTGTTATTGCCATGGTTGCCGTAATGGCGTTGCTGCTTTGGGCGCTCGATGGATTGCTCGGCTACTTGATGCGCCAGTTGCTGGGACACGGGGGTTAACTGTCGATGACTCGGCGCTGGTACGTGGTCCATGCCTACTCGGGATTTGAGCACCAAGTCAAACGCATGCTCAAAGAACGCATTGTCCGCAGTGGGATGCAGGAGAAGTTTGGCGAGGTGCTGGTGCCCACCGAGGAGGTGGTGGAGATGCGCGGTGGGCAAAAGCGTAAAAGCGATCGCAAGTTCTTTCCCGGCTATGTACTGGTGCAGATGGAGATGGATGACGCCACCTGGCACTTGGTGAAAAGCGTGCCCAAAGTCATGGGTTTTATCGGTGGCAGCACCGACAAGCCAGCGCCCATATCCGATGCAGAAGCACGCGTTATTTTGGAGCGTGTTGAAGAGGGTACTGAACGTCCCCGTCCGAAGGTTTTGTTCGAACCAGGCGAAGTGGTGAGGGTTATCGATGGTCCCTTCACTGATTTTAACGGGGTCGTCGAGGAAGTGAATTACGAGAAGAGTCGATTGCGGGTCGCAGTGCTGATTTTTGGGCGCTCCACGCCGGTAGAGCTGGAGTTTAGCCAGATCGAAAAGGACTAAGAAGCTGTTGGAAAACCGACTGCGCGTCCCGAGGCTTTTCGGATAAGTTTAGGATCCAATGGGAGTTAGTGATGGCAAAGAAAATCCTGGCCTATGTGCGGCTTCAGGTCCCAGCGGGTCAAGCGAACCCAAGTCCCCCCGTCGGGCCTGCTTTGGGGCAGCACGGCGTGAATATTATGGAGTTTTGCAAGGCTTTTAACGCGCACACGCAAACCCTGGAGCTCGGCCTTCCGATTCCAGTGGTGGTGACGGTTTATGCCGATCGAAGCTTCAGCTTTATCACTAAGACACCCCCGGCTTCGGTGCTACTGAGAAAAGCGATTGGCATTGAGAAAGGCAGCGCGACGCCTCATCTACAGAAGGTCGGTACTGTGACGCGCTCTCAGCTCGAGGAAATCGCGAAAACCAAAATGGCGGATCTCAATGCCAATGATTTAGAAGCCGCCGTGCAGATCATTGCAGGTAGTGCCCGCAGCATGGGCCTCAATGTCGAGGGTCTTTAGCGATGGCGAAACGCTCTAAGCGCATGCGCGCAATCAATGAGAAAGTGGAAACCGGTAAGCTCTATCCCGTGGACGAGGCGTTCGAGCTGATTAAGCAGCTGTCCTCGGTGAAATTCAAGGAGTCGATAGAGGCAGCGGTCAATCTCGGGGTCGAACCTCGAAAGTCCGATCAGGTGGTCCGCGGTGCCACGGTGCTTCCCCACGGTACCGGAAAAGAGGTGCGCGTGGCGGTGTTTGCGCAAGGCACGGCGGCGGAAGCGGCCACTGAAGCGGGCGCTGATGTGGTGGGAATGGAAGATCTGGCGGAGCGCGTCAAGCAGGGTTTTTTGGATTTTGATGTGGCGATCGCCAGTCCGGATGCGATGCGCGTTGTCGGGCAACTTGGGAAGATCCTTGGCCCGCGCGGTCTGATGCCCAATCCGAAGGTTGGCACGGTGACCCAGGATGTGGTTGGCGCCATCAGGAACGCCAAAGCAGGCCAGGTGCGCTATCGGACTGATCGCGGTGGGATTGTGCACTGCGGTATCGGTAAAATTTCCTTCGAGGTGGAGGCGTTGCGCGAGAATTTGCAGGCATTGCTCACCGACCTCAATCGGGTCAAGCCGAGCACCGCCAAGGGCATTTACGTTCGCAAGGTGTCGGTGTCGAGCACCATGGGTCCGGGCCTCGCCATTGAAAAGACCACCTTAGCCCTGTAGCGATGTAAGTCTGAGGAGCGGTAAGGTGACGTTGACGCTTGAACAAAAGAAGAAAGTGGTGGCCGAGGTGGCGGAAGTGGCGAGCCAGGCTCACTCGGCGATCGCAGCCGAATACCGCGGACTGTCCGTAGCGGAAATGACGAAGTTACGAATCGCGGCCCGGGAAGCCAATGTTTACCTTCGGGTGGTTCCCAATACCCTGGCGCAGCGTGCGGTGGATAGCACTGGCTTCGTTTGCATGAAGGATGATTTCGTCGGCCCGCTGGTGCTTGCATTTTCACGCGAAGAGCCCGGAGCCGCGGCGCGGGTGATGGCCGGGTTCGCCAAGGAAAACGACAAGCTGAAGGTGAAGCTGATTGCGTTTGGTGGCAAGCTCATCGCGCCTAGCGATATTGGGATGCTAGCGACGCTCCCCACCCGCGAAGAGGCTCTAAGCAGACTTTTGGCAGTGATGAAGGCGCCGATTGCAAGATTGGCACGCACCCTGGCGGAGCCTTATGCGAAGCTCGCGCGAACGCTCGCAGCTATCCGCGATCAAAAGCAGAATCACTAGGGCCAGAATATCGCTCGTCGGCAAGGAGTGGAATGTTTTTGCGCTTCCAGTGGCGTAAGGTAGTTGGAAGTCGTTTTGAGAATGTTGCCATTGCCGGAGTCGCAAGGCGCACACGGTGGTGAGACGAAATCGTCAGGAATGAATTTGTCGCGCGACTGTGCAACGCCGCCGCGGCCAACGCAGTCATTTTTGACACGGCTTCTTAGAGTTGATGAGTATTCGAATGCGAGTTTCAGGAGGGCGCGATGGCAGTATCTAAAGAAGAAATCCTCGAAACGATAGCCAATATGTCGGTGATGGAGGTGGTAGAGCTCGTCGAGGCAATGGAAGAGAAATTCGGGGTCTCAGCGGCAGTGGCGATGATGCCGGCGGCGGGCGCGGCGGCGGGCGCGGTGGAGGCACCTCAGGAGGAGCAAACCGAGTTTGATGTGATGATGACGAGCTTTGGCGCCAACAAGGTCAGTGTGATTAAGGCTGTGCGTAGCCTAACGAGCCTCGGCCTGAAAGAGGCAAAGGAGCTGGTTGAGAGCGCCCCGACGAAGATCAAGGAAGCCGTGAGCAAGGAGGAGGCCGAGCAGGTCAAGAAGGCTCTAGAAGATGCGGGCGCATCTGTCGAGGTGAAATAAACGTCCTCAGCGCCCCCGTTGTATTCGTTTTGCGGCTGGTGGCGGTGCGCCACCGGCCTTTTTGTGCTGATTTCGCGAGGCGCTCCCTTGGGATGGTGTCTTGAAAACTTGGGTGAGCGCCGGCAGAGCAGGAGGCTCGGCAGTTTGAAACGTCAATGTACATGGGAGCACGCGAGATTTGCTTGTCCCTTGCTGGGGCTCGTCCCGGTGGGGCCAGCTCAGAGCTGTTCGAAATAGCTCCCGGTCATTTTATGTTGAGTTGCCGTGCGACACCGCTATGGCAAGTAGAGCCGTTTTCCAACAAGCGTAGTCGTTCTTAAGACAGCCGCCTACGGATGCGGCTGAAACGGGCAATTGAAGAAGATTGCTCGGCTTGAAGGGTAGCTCCGCGCTTTGATGTCAAATTTTGAGGATAGGTCATGGTTTATTCCTTCACCGAAAGAAAGCGTATCCGTAAGGACTTTGGCAAGCGACCGAGCGTATTGGATGTGCCCTATCTGCTTGCCATCCAGCTCGGTTCCTATCGACATTTCTTACAGGCAGACGTGGCGCCCGCAGCGCGGGAGCACAAAGGGCTGCATGCGGCTTTTAAATCGGTATTTCCCATCGAGAGTTATGCGGGTGATGCGAGCCTGGATTATGTGAGCTACCGCCTAGGGGCACCGATATTTGACGTCAAGGAGTGCCGGCTGCGAGGGCTGACCTATGCGGCGTCGTTACGCGTGAAGCTGCGTTTGGTGCTGTATGACAGGGATGCCGGGATGGACCCGAAGGTAATTAAAGACATCAAGGAGCAGGAAGTCTACATGGGCGAGATCCCGCTCATGACCGACACCGGCACTTTCATTATTAATGGCACGGAGCGTGTCATCGTCTCACAGCTGCACCGCTCGCCAGGGGTTTTCTTTGAGCACGATAGGGGCAAGACGCATTCCTCCGGAAAACTACTTTTTTCGGCGCGGATCATTCCCTACCGCGGCTCATGGCTGGATTTTGAGTTCGATCCCAAGGATCTGGTTTTTGTACGCATCGATCGCCGCCGCAAGCTCCCCGTAACCGTGCTGCTGCGGGCGCTTGGGTTTAGCGACGCAGAGATCATCGAGACTTTCTTTGACAGCAATTCATTTACCTTGACGGAGGAAGGGTTGCGCTTTGACTTTGTGGCTGATCGTCTGCGCGGGGACACGGTGACTTTCGATATTCGGGACGAGGAGGGCAACCTGCTGGTCGAAGCCGGCGCACGCATTACCGGTCGTCATATCGCCAAGATGCGCAAAGCCAAGCTGAGCGTACTGCAGCTACCTTATGCCTACGCGGTGGGTAAGGTGCTGGCGCGCGATGTCGTGGATCCCGCTACCGGAGAGATTCTTGGGCAGGTTAACAATGAGCTCACGCTGGAGGCGATAGAGAAGTTTCGCGAGGCACGTGTCCCAAGTTTCGATACGATCTATGTCAACGACGTGGACCACGGTCCGTATATCGCCGACACACTGCGCATCGATTCCACCCGCAACGATCTGGAAGCGCAGGTCGAGATCTACCGCATGATGCGCCCGGGCGAGCCTCCCACCAAAGATGCGGCGCAGAGCTTGTTTCATAATTTATTCATGAATCCGGAACGTTATGACTTGTCCACGGTAGGGCGTATGAAGTTCAACCGCCGTGTGGGACGAGGTGAGGTCACGGGCCCTGGTATCCTGTCTAAGGAAGACATCATCGATGTCTTGAAGGTGCTGATCGACATCAAGAACGGAAGTGGTGCCGTTGATGATATCGACCACCTTGGCAACCGCCGTGTACGTTGCGTCGGTGAGATGGCGGAAAATCAATTTCGCATCGGGTTGGTGCGTGTCGAGCGTGCCGTCAAAGAACGACTCAGCCTGTCCGATGCCGACGAGCTGATGCCACAGGAGCTTATTAACGCTAAGCCGGTCTCAGCCGTGATCAAGGAGTTTTTTGGATCGAGCCAGCTTTCGCAATTCATGGATCAAAACAATCCGCTCTCAGAGGTCACCCATAAGCGCCGGATCTCGGCTCTGGGTCCTGGGGGGCTGACCCGCGAGCGGGCGGGGTTTGAGGTCCGTGATGTGCATCCGACTCACTATGGTCGGGTGTGTCCCATTGAGACACCAGAAGGTCCCAATATTGGGCTTATCAATTCGCTGGCCGTTTATGCGCGCACCAATGACTACGGATTTCTTGAAACGCCTTATCGGCGGGTAATCGATGGCGCTGTCACCAACCAAATCGAATACTTATCCGCTATCGAAGAGGGTCAGTACGTGGTGGCACAGGCGAATGCGACTGTCGATGACTTCGGCAAGCTGGTCGATGATCTGGTCACTTGTCGCCACCAGAATGAATTTACCCTGTCCACGCCAGACAAGGTGAATTACATCGATGTCTCGCCAAAACAAATCGTGTCCGTTGCGGCGGCACTGATACCTTTTCTCGAGCACGACGATGCCAACCGCGCGCTGATGGGCTCGAACATGCAGCGCCAGGCCGTTCCCACCATACGCACCGAAAAGCCGCTGGTCGGGACCGGCATTGAACGTACCGTGGCCATCGATTCGGGAGTGGCTGTTGTGGCTGAGCGCGGTGGGGCGGTGGATTCAGTGGATGCCGCGCGCATCGTCGTGCGGGTGAACGACGATGAGACCGAGCCCGGCGAGCCGGGGGTTGATATCTACTCCCTGACCAAGTACATCCGTTCCAATCAAAACACTTGCATCAATCAGCGCCCCCTGCTGAGACCCGGCGACGTGATTGCCCGCGGAGATGTCCTCGCGGACGGTCCAGCAACGGATATGGGCGAGCTGGCACTCGGGCAAAACGCCCTGGTGGCGTTCATGCCTTGGAATGGTTACAACTTCGAGGACTCGATTCTCATCTCGGAGCGGGTCGTTCAAGAAGAGCGCTTCACCACCATCCATATCGAAGAATTGGTTTGTGTGGCGCGCGATACCAAGCTCGGTCCGGAAGAGATTACGGCGGATATTCCGAATGTGAGCGAAAGCGCACTGTCGCTGCTGGACGAATCCGGAATCGTCTATATCGGCGCCGAGGTACGCTCAGGGGATATTCTGGTCGGCAAGGTAACGCCCAAGGGAGAGACCCAGCTTACCCCCGAGGAGAAGCTGTTGCGGGCCATTTTCGGCGAGAAAGCATCCGACGTCAAAGACACCTCCCTCAGGGTGCCTTCCGGTATGAATGGGACGGTCATTGACGTGCAGGTTTTCACCCGCGACGGCGTGGAGAAGGACGCCCGGGCTAAGCAGATCCAAGAGATGGCTTTGGAAACGGTAAAGAAGGACTTGCACGACGAATACCGCATTCTCGAGGAAGATACGTTTCAGCGTTTGGAGAGGCTACTAATAGGCAAGACCGTCGCCGGAGGACCGCAGGGACTGGCAGCGGGCAGTGAGATAACCCAGGGTTATCTTCGAGGACTTTCCCGCGAGCAGTGGTTTGCTATTCGCGCGCACAGCGAAGGCGCGATGGAGCAGCTCGAAAAGGCAGCGGAGCACCTTAAGCAGGCGCGGGCGAACCTCGATGAGCGCTACGAGGAAAAGCGGGCAAAGCTATCTTCCGGGGATGATTTGGCACCCGGGGTGCTCAAAATGGTCAAGGTATACCTGGCCGTCAAGCGTCGCATTCAGCCGGGTGACAAGATGGCGGGGAGGCACGGCAACAAAGGCGTGATTTCCATGATTGTGCCGGTCGAAGATATGCCCTATATGGCCGACGGCACTCCCGTTGATATCGTGCTCAACCCGCTCGGGGTACCGTCGCGAATGAATGTGGGTCAAGTGCTCGAGACCCATCTCGGCTGGGCGGCGAAGGCGCTCGGATTCAAGGTTGGGCAGATACTCGACAATGGTCTCGATCTGCCCGAGCTGCGAAGCTTCCTTGAGCGCATCTATGAGGTGGGTGGTAAGGGTGGTGCCCTGCAGGAGCTTTCCGACTCGCAATTGGTAGAGCTCGGCAACAACCTACGAGCGGGGGTGCCGATGTCTACCCCCGTGTTCGATGGTGCCACGGAGGGCGAGATCAAACGCATGCTGGAGATGGCCGGTTTGCCGCGCAATGGTCAGGCGGTGCTCTACGATGGCCGCACGGGCGATTCGTTCGATCGGCCAGTGACCGTCGGCTACATGTACATGATGAAATTGAACCACCTGGTTGACGACAAGATGCATGCACGCTCGACGGGTCCCTACAGTCTGGTGACGCAACAGCCGCTTGGCGGCAAAGCACAGTTCGGTGGGCAGCGGTTCGGCGAGATGGAGGTTTGGGCGTTGGAGGCCTATGGAGCCGCGTACACTCTGCAGGAAATGCTCACTGTGAAATCCGATGACGTGAATGGGCGCACTAAGATGTACAAGAACATCGTGGACGGGGACCATCGTATGGAAGCCGGTATGCCTGAGTCGTTTAACGTGCTGATGAAGGAAATCCGCTCCCTTGGGATCGATATCGAGCTTGAGGATTACTGAAGCGACGTCCGGTGATCCGGCATGAGCCGCATTTCACTGAGAAGCTGTTTTAAGGCCGTAGTTTTTAGAACAGCTTCTGGTAGCCTGGGGAGAGATCAGGAGAAAGACCTTGAAAGATTTGCTTAACTTATTGAAACAGCAGACGCAGGCCGAAGGGTTTGATGCCATACGAATCGGTCTGGCATCACCTGAAAAAATTCGCTCCTGGTCTTATGGTGAAGTAAAAAAGCCCGAGACCATTAATTACCGCACGTTCAAGCCGGAGCGCGATGGGCTATTTTGCGCCAAGATCTTTGGTCCCATCAAAGACTACGAATGTTTGTGCGGTAAATACAAGCGTCTCAAGCACCGCGGCGTGATCTGTGAAAAATGCGGCGTCGAGGTGACGCTTGCTAAAGTCCGGCGTGAACGCATGGGGCACATCGAGCTGGCAAGTCCCGTGGCCCATATCTGGTTTTTGAAATCCTTGCCGTCGCGCATGGGGCTGCTACTGGACATGACGCTGCGCGATATTGAGCGCATCCTCTATTTCGAGGCTTTTGTGGTCATTGATCCGGGGTTGACTCAGCTTGAGCGCGGTCAGCTTTTGTCGGACGAAACCTATTTAGAAGCCATCGAGCAATATGGAGACGAGTTCGACGCTAAGATGGGGGCGGAGGCGATCTATGAGCTGCTAAAGACCATCGATCTCAAGGGGGAGGGTATCAGGCTGCGGGAAGAGCTGCGGACCACTGGATCCGAGTCGCGCATCAAGAAAGTCGCGAAGCGGCTAAAGCTCATCGAAGCTTTCATCGAATCCGGTAACCGCCCCGAATGGATGGTGCTCAAGGTATTGCCCGTGCTACCGCCGGAGCTACGGCCTCTCGTGCCGCTCGATGGCGGTCGCTTCGCCACCTCTGATCTCAACGATCTCTACCGTCGCGTCATCAATCGTAACAATCGCCTGAAGCGACTGCTCGATCTGAATGCGCCAGACATCATCGTGCGTAACGAGAAGCGCATGCTGCAAGAAGCGGTGGATGCGCTGCTCGATAACGGTCGGCGTGGCCGGGCTATTACCGGCACCAACAAGCGTCCGTTAAAGTCGCTGGCGGATATGATCAAGGGCAAGCAGGGACGCTTTCGGCAGAACTTGCTCGGAAAACGTGTCGATTACTCCGGGCGATCGGTGATCGTGGTGGGGCCGACGCTGAAGCTTCATCAATGTGGGTTGCCGAAGAAAATGGCCCTTGAGCTCTTCAAGCCCTTCGTTTTCGGCAAGCTTGAGCTCAAGGGTTTGGCGACAACCATCAAAGCCGCAAAGAAGATGGTGGAGCGCGAAGGCCCGGAGGTCTGGGATATTCTCGATCAGGTCATTCGCGAGCATCCGGTGCTGCTTAATCGAGCGCCGACGTTGCATCGCTTGGGCATTCAGGCGTTTGAGCCGGTGTTGATTGAGGGCAAGGCTATTCAGCTGCATCCATTGGTCTGTACGGCCTTTAACGCCGATTTCGATGGCGATCAGATGGCCGTACACGTGCCGCTTTCGCTGGAGGCGCAGTTAGAAGCCCGCACGTTGATGATGTCCACCAACAATATTCTTTCCCCCGCCCACGGTGAGCCGATCATCGTGCCCACGCAAGACGTGGTGCTCGGTCTTTACTACATGACCCGTGAGCGGGTCGATGCCAAGGGCACGGGCATGATTTTCAGCGATCTGGCGGAGGTGCATCGTGCTTTCGAAAACCAGGTCGTGGATCTTCATGCCCGAATCAAGGTGCGTGTCCCGGAAGTATTGGTAGACGAAAATACAGGCGATAAGATGGCTCGTCGGCGACTGGTGGAGACCACAGTCGGGAGAGCACTTCTATTCGAGCTGGTTCCGGATGGCTTGCACTTTGATCTCGTCAATCGGTCACTGAACAAGAAGGCGATCTCCAACCTTATTAATGCCGCTTACCGCAAGGTGGGCGTGAAAAACACAGTGGTTTTCGCAGACCGGCTGATGTACACCGGCTTTAGCTATGCCACCCGCGCCGGCATCTCCATCGGCGTGGAGGATATGGTGGTGCCCGATGAGAAGAAGATGATTCTGGAGAGAGCCGAGACCGCGGTAAAAGAGATCGAAGGGCAATATGCCTCAGGCCTCGTGACCTTCGGTGAGCGCTACAACAAGGTGGTGGATATCTGGTCTTACACCAACGAGCAGGTCGCCAAAGCGATGATGGAAAAGCTCGGGACCGACGAGGTGATGGATGCCGACGGCAGCGTTGTCAAGCAGCAATCCTTGAATTCCATTTACATGATGGCGGACTCGGGGGCGCGCGGCTCTGCGGCACAAATACGCCAGCTGGCCGGGATGAGAGGATTGATGGCAAAACCCGATGGCTCGATCATCGAAACCCCCATCACCGCCAATTTCCGGGAAGGGCTCGATGTTCTGCAGTACTTTATTTCTACCCACGGCGCCCGCAAAGGCTTGGCAGATACGGCACTGAAGACAGCGAATTCAGGTTATCTGACGCGCCGGCTGGTGGACGTGGCGCAGGATTTGGTGGTGACCGAGAATGATTGCGGAACCAATCAAGGACCGACCATTACCCCACTCATCGAGGGTGGCGACGTCGTGGAGCCATTGCATGAACGGGTTCTGGGGCGAGTCACCGCAACCGACGTTTTGCATCCTACGACGGATGAGACGGTGGTGCCCGCCGGAACACTGCTCGACGAGAGTTGGGTGGATCGCTTGGAAACCTATGGGATCGATCGCGTGAAAGCGCGTTCTGCTATTACTTGCCGCACTCGCTACGGTATCTGTGCGAAATGTTATGGCCGTGATCTGGCCCGCGGCGAGATCGTCAATATCGGGGAAGCAGTGGGCGTTGTGGCCGCTCAATCGATTGGTGAGCCGGGCACTCAGCTGACCATGCGCACTTTCCATATCGGCGGTGCTGCCTCCCGCGCCGCGGCCGTGGATAACATCGAGGTGAAGGTAAGCGGGACGGCCAAGCTGGAGAACATCAAGCTGGTACAACACGCGAGTGGTAATTACGTCGCTGTTTCTCGTTCCGGGGAGCTTGCCATCCTGGATGAAGCGCGTCGCGAACGGGAGCGCTACAAAGTGCCCTACGGGGCGATGCTGACTGTGGCAGACGGCGGCCCGGTATCACCTGGGCAGATCGTTGCGAACTGGGATCCGCACACCCATCCGGTGATCACCGAGGTCAGCGGCCGGGTGCGCTTCAGTGATATCATCGAGGGCGTGACGGTGCAGCGACAGACCGATGAGTTCACCGGCCTGACCAGTATCGTCGTCATGGGCCCGAAACAGCGTACCGCCGCCGCCAAAGACATGCGTCCCATGATTCGTCTGGTGGGCAAAGAGGACGAGGAGCTGTTTCTTCCGGGGACAAACATGCCCGCGCATTATGCGCTCTCACCGGACGCTATCATCGCAGTCGAAGATGGCCACGAGGTGAGTGTAGGTGAGGTATTGGCTCGCTTGCCCCAGGAATCCACCAAGACTCGTGACATCACCGGCGGCTTGCCTCGGGTGGCGGATCTTTTTGAGGCGCGCAAGCCAAAGGATGCGGCGATCTTGGCGGAGACCAATGGCGTCATTAGCTTCGGCAAGGATACCAAGGGTAAACAACGCTTGGTGATCACCTCCGAAGACGGTGAGAAAAGCGAGATCCTGGTTCCCAAGTGGCGACACGTATTGGTGTTTGAAGGAGAACAGGTAGAGCGTGGCGAGGTCCTGGTGGATGGGCCGGCAAACCCGCATGATATCCTGCGCTTGCTTGGGACCAGTGCGCTGCTCACTTACATCGTCAACGAGGTACAGGAGGTCTATCGTCTGCAGGGGGTTAAGATCAACGATAAGCATATCGAGGTCATTGTTCGCCAGATGCTGCGCAAGGTCGAGATTGAAGGGCCTGGCGACACGCGCTTCTTACAGGGTGAGCAGGTGGAGCGCAGTCGCGTGCTCGATGAAAATGAGCGGGCCAATGTACAAGGCAAGCAGCCAGCACGCTGGAGGCCATTACTGCTCGGGATAACCAAGGCCTCGCTGTCCACGGAATCCTTTATCTCCGCGGCATCGTTCCAGGAGACAACACGGGTATTGACCGAGGCATCGGTTAACGGTCGTGCCGATGAGCTTCGTGGGCTTAAAGAAAATGTTATTGTCGGGCGCTTGATCCCTGCGGGCAGTGGCTTTGCTTATCATGAGGAGCGTCGCCGGAAACGGGGTGTTCCCGAGGGCGAGGTTACGGAGAAGGAAGCAATGCGCTCGCTGGCGGATATGGTCTCCGAGGAGATGAGCAGTCAGTTCGGCGGTGATGCCAACAATTCTTGACGTCGCAACAACGCTCATCGGGCGGTCAGCTGTTGACAGGTTGACACTAAGTCCTTAGAATTCTAACGCTTTAGGCGGGCAGGGTGAAACCCTGCCTGTCTTTTCCCACTGTCTATCCCCTTTATCGCGTGCCTAATACCCTGGGCAGCGCCGAGCGGGCAAGCAGTCCGCAATTGGCGACCGGGAATAAGTTTTTTTGACTGGAGCGAGGCCATGGCCACGATCAATCAGCTGGTGCGTAAGCCGCGTAAACGCCAGCAGAAGAAAAGCACAGTGCCTGCGTTGCAGGGTTGTCCGCAGCGCCGCGGGGTGTGCACTCGCGTCTACACGACGACCCCGAAAAAGCCGAACTCGGCACTGCGAAAAGTGGCTCGAGTGCGGCTCACGAACGGTATGGAAGTCACGACGTATATTGGCGGCGAGGGACACAACCTGCAAGAGCATTCAGTTGTCTTGATCCGCGGCGGGCGCGTCAAAGACCTTCCCGGTGTACGGTATCATACGGTAAGGGGTAGTCTGGATACCGGCGGAGTGACTGCCAGGCGCCAGGGGCGCTCCAAGTACGGTGCCAAACGTCCCAAAGGTTGACGTTTTCGCAGAGGTGAAGCATGTCGAGAAGGCGAATCATCGCAAAAAGGGCCATTCTTCCGGATCCCAAGTACGGAAGCCAAACCTTAGCGAAATTTATCAATGTGCTCATGCTGAATGGCAAGAAGTCAGTCGCCGAACGTATCGTCTATGGGGCATTGGGGCACGTCGCTAATAAGAGTAAAGGCGATCCCGTGGAAGTGTTCACGAAAGCGCTCGATAACGTTAGGCCTGTGGTCGAGGTCAAGTCGCGGCGTGTCGGTGGTGCCACTTACCAGGTACCGGTTGAGGTAAGGCCGTTGCGCCGTACGGCGCTCGGGATGCGGTGGATCGTGGACGCGGCGCGCAAGCGCGGGGAAAAATCCATGGGGCTTCGACTGGCGAACGAATTCATGGATGCCGCGGAGAGCCGAGGAAATGCGGTGAAGAAGCGTGAGGATACGCACCGCATGGCGGAAGCGAATAAGGCTTTCTCCCATTATCGCTGGTAATGGACAGGCGACCATCCCAAGCGATTGTTGGCGTGTAGTAGAGGAATTCGAGCAGTGCCACGAAAGACCTCCATCGAGCGCTACCGGAACATCGGTATCATGGCCCATATTGATGCGGGGAAGACTACGACTACCGAGCGCATACTCTATTACACGGGTATTTCCCATAAGCTTGGCGAAGTGCATGACGGTGCAGCGGTAATGGACTGGATGGTCCAGGAGCAGGAGCGGGGCATTACCATTACATCGGCAGCGACCACGTGCTTCTGGCACGGTATGGATGGTCAATATCCGGAGCATCGAATTAACATCATCGACACGCCTGGGCACGTGGATTTCACCATCGAGGTCGAGCGCTCGCTGCGTGTGCTGGACGGATCTTGCGCCGTGTTTTGCGCCGTTGGTGGCGTGGAGCCGCAATCCGAGACCGTTTGGCGTCAGGCAAATCGGTACCGTGTGCCGCGGCTTGGCTTCGTCAACAAGATGGATCGGCCGGGCGCCAATTTTAAGAGGGTGGTAGAGCAGATTCGGGGGCGGCTGAAGGCAAATCCGGTGCCTGTGCAACTACCGATAGGCGCTGAAGATAGCTTCCAGGGAGTGGTGGATCTGCTCAAAATGCGCGCTATTTACTGGGATGAGGCGACTGCCGGTATACGTTACGAGGAGCGCGAGATCCCCGCGGCGATACAGGCCGAGTGTGCGCAATGGCGTGAACGGCTGTTGGAGGCAGCGGCCGAGGCTAATGAGGAGTTGACGGAACGTTATCTGGAAGAGGGCGAACTGAGCATTGAAGAGATAAAACGCGGGCTGCGGCAGCGCACATTGAATAATGAGGTGGTGCCGATCTTGTGCGGTTCAGCGTTTAAGAATAAGGGTGTTCAAGCGTTGCTCGATGCGGTCATCGAGTATTTACCGTCGCCGGTGGATGTGCCGCCCATCAAGGGCGTGGCCGAGGCGGCCCAGGGTGATGGCAGCGCAGAGGAGCGTCCCCCCTCCGACAATGCGCCCTTTGCAGCCCTCGCTTTCAAGATTGCGACCGATCCCTTTGTCGGATCGCTGACGTTCTTTCGCGTTTATTCGGGCACCTTGAGTGCGGGTGATACCGTCTACAACCCGCTCAAGCAAAAAAAGGAGCGCATTGGCCGCATTTTGCAGATGCATGCCAACAGCCGAGAGGAGCTGAAGGAGGTGCGTGCGGGGGACATTGCCGCTGGTGTCGGGTTGAAGGACGTCACCACGGGCGATACGTTGAGTGATTTACGAGACGTGATTACCCTGGAACGCATCGAGTTTCCAGAGCCGGTTATTTCGGTTGCGGTTGAGCCCAAGACGAAAGCGGATCAGGAAAAGATGGGGATGGCGCTCGGTAAGCTAGCCCATGAGGATCCTTCATTTCGGGTGATGACCGACCAGGAGTCTGGCCAAACCATTATCTCCGGAATGGGCGAGCTGCATCTCGAAATCATCGTCGATCGGCTTCGTCGCGAATTCAAGGTGGAAGCGAACGTCGGTAAGCCGCAGGTAGCTTACCGCGAGACGATTCGCGCCATGGTGGAGCAAGAAGGGAAGTTTGTCCGGCAAAGCGGTGGTCGAGGACAATACGGCCATGTGTGGCTGCGCTTGGAGCCGCTGGAGGCGGGTTCCGGTTACCAATTTGTCGATGCCATCGTCGGCGGACATATTCCGCGGGAGTACATTCCGGCGGTGGATAAGGGGGTGCGCGAGCAGATGGTAAACGGGGTGCTCGCCGGTTATCCCGTGGTGGATGTGCGCGTGACGCTTTTCGAGGGCTCGTATCACGATGTGGATTCCAGCGAGATGGCTTTTAAAGTGGCCGGATCGATGGCTTTCAGGGAAGGGGCACGGCGTGCCAAGACGACGCTTTTGGAACCTATCATGAACGTTGAGACGGTCACTCCGGATGAGTACATGGGCGATGTGATGGGTGATTTGAACCGGCGGCGCGGCACCATTCAAGGTATGGAAGACAGTCCAGCCGGTAAGGCCGTGCGAGCTGAAGTGCCTCTCGGTGAGATGTTTGGGTATGCCACGCATTTGCGGTCGATGACTCAAGGGCGTGCGACCTACACGATGGAATTTGTGAAGTATGCGGAGGCGCCCGCGAGTATCGCGGAATCCGTCATCAAAAAGCAGCAATAACGCCGCATTGGCGTCCGTGCGCAATGTGACAGAAGTACCCAGCATCCGCGCTATGCAAAGAGCCTCCTGAGAGGTTGTGAAAAATCGTCGTGAGCGGACCGAGAGCGAGGCGCACGGTGCGCAGCGATGCGACAGGGCGTTCATCAGAAGGGTGAACCGTCGTGTATGCCGCCACGGCAAACGCCGTAGCTTTTAGAACAGCCGCTCAGAACGAGAGCGAATACAGCTTGATTGGAATAGCGATGGAGAAACAGCGCATTCGAATTCGCCTTAAGGCCTTCGATCACCGGTTGATCGATCAGTCGGCCCAAGAGATCGTGGAGACAGCGAGGCGTACGGGTGCTCAGGTGCGGGGACCCATTCCCTTACCGACACGCAACGAGCGTTTCACCGTGTTAATTTCGCCTCATGTCAACAAGGATGCTCGAGATCAGTATGAAATCCGTACTCACAAGCGCCTGCTCGATATCGTGAATCCGACCGACAAGACCGTGGATGCATTGATGAAGCTCGATCTCGCCGCCGGCGTGGATGTGCAGATCAAGTTGACCTAGATGATCAGCCTCGAGAAGACGCGGTTGGATGTCTAGCCAATCGATACAAGCCCTTTGGGGTGGTAAGGAGGGACGCTGAGATGCCAGTGGGCGTGGTCGGACGCAAGTGCGGGATGACGCGAATATTCACCGAGGATGGGCTTTCCATACCGGTAACTGTTATCCATGTGGAGTCCAACCGGATCAGTCAAGTGAAACACGTAGACCATGATGGCTACCAGGCGGTCCAGGTGACTACAGGCAAGCGGCGTTCAACGCGTGTCAGCAAGCCCCTAGCGGGGCACTTTGCCAAAGCCGGCGTTGCGGCGGGTCGAGGACTTTGGGAATTTCGTCTTGCCGAGGGCGAAGGTACGGATCTCGCCGTAGGCCAGGAACTGGGGGTGACCCGGTTTGTTCCGGGTCAGAAGATCGACGCCCGAGGAATTACGGTGGGCAAGGGATACGCGGGCACAGTTAAACGCCACCATTTTAGGATGCAGGATGCCACGCACGGTAACTCACTTTCCCATCGTGCTCCGGGCTCCATCGGGCAGAATCAAACGCCGGGGCGTGTTTTTAAGGGTAAGCGCATGGCGGGTCAGCTGGGAAACAAGCAGCGTACAGTGCATAACTTGGAAGTGATCCGGGTAGACGAAGCCCGTGAGTTGATCCTCGTAAGAGGCGCAGTGCCTGGACCGAAGGGTGGCGATATCATTCTACGGCCAGCGGTGAAGTCGAGCCAGGAGAAGGGCTGATGGAGCTAGCGGTACGAAACGAGGCGGGTAGCGACGTTTCGGCAATCGAGGTCAATGAGGCGGTATTCGGTACACGTTTTAATGAGGCGCTCATTCATCAGGTCATCACAGCCTATCTTTCGGCGGGTCGCGCTGGCACACGGGCGCAAAAGAGCCGCGCCGAGGTCAGTGGCGGCGGGCGTAAGCCGTGGCGTCAGAAGGGGCTCGGCCGTGCTCGGGCCGGCAGCATTCGCAGCCCGCTGTGGCGCGGCGGAGGTGTGACCTTTGCGGCGCGCCCCACGCACTACGAGCAGAAGGTCAACCGCAAGATGTATCGTTTGGCGCTACGTTCGATTCTATCGGAGCTCGTGCGCCAGCAGCGCCTGCTCATCCTGGACGAGTTTTTAGTCACTGTTCCCAAGACCAGGGAGTTGATAGGACGGCTTAAGAATTTTGCATCGGGCAAGGTGCTTATTTTGGTTGATCGCACTGATGAGAATTTGCAGTTGGCTTCCCGTAACCTTGACTGGGTTGAGGTCTATGAGGCTTCGCGGGTCGATCCCGTAAGGCTGATTGCCTTTGATCAGGTGCTGCTGACGGTGCCCGCCCTAAAGCAACTAGAGGACCGGGTTCGATGAATGATCAGCGTCTGATGCAACTGCTGTTGGCACCGCACATTTCGGAGAAGAGCACCCGAATTGCCGACGCTCATCGACAAGTTGCGTTCAAAGTGATGGGGTCTGCGCGCAAGCCAGAGATCAAGCGGGCGGTGGAGCGAATGTTTAGCGTCGAGGTACAGCGGGTCCATGTCATCAACGTGAAGGGTAAGCGTAAGTCTTTTGCCAAGAGGCCGGGTCGTCGGCCGGACTGGAAGAAGGCCTATGTCACTCTGAAGCCGGGTCATGACATCGACTTTCTGGGTGGTGATTAGGAAGCGAGGATAGGTTATGGCGCTCGTTAAGGCAAAACCAACATCACCTGGTCGTCGGGCCGTTGTCAAAGTAGTGACCCCAGGGTTGCATCGGGGGGAGCCGCACCGCGCGTTGCTGGATAAGAAAACCAAAACCGGTGGACGTAACAGTGGCGGGCGCATCACGGTGCGTCACCGCGGTGGCGGCCATAAACAGCGCTACCGCATGATTGATTTTAAACGCACGAAAGATGGTGTCCCGGGACGCGTCAAGCGTATCGAGTACGATCCAAACCGCACCGCGCATATTGCCTTGATTGCCTACGCCGATGGCCAATACCTCTACATGATCGCGGCGAAAGGGCTCGGGCCGGGAAGTGAAGTGATGTCGGGGACCGGGGCACCGATACGGGAAGGCAATTGCCTGCCGTTGCGCAACATTCCTGTGGGCAGCACCGTCCACTGTGTCGAGATGCAGCCGGGAAAGGGAGCGCAATTGGCCCGTAGTGCTGGCGCGAGCGTACAAATCGTGGCCCGTGAAGGTTCATTTGCCAGTCTTCGTCTGCGCTCCGGTGAGCTTCGAAAAGTACCGATCGACTGTCGTGCAACGATTGGCGAGGTGAGTAATGCGGAACATGGTCTGCGCTCCCTGGGAAAGGCGGGTGCCAAACGTTGGCGCGGAATTCGACCCACGGTGCGCGGTGTTGCCATGAACCCGGTCGATCATCCGCACGGCGGGGGTGAGGGCAGAACCTCGGGCGGGCGCCATCCGGTGTCGCCTTGGGGAATGCCGACCAAGGGTCATAAGACGAGACGCAATAAGCGCACCGACAGCTTTATCGTGCGCAGAGGAAAGCGACGTTAGAGGTATTTTAAAACCCCAGCGAGCGCCGTAGCCGCAAGGAGCACGGTGGCGAGCAACCGCAGTGTACAAGGGAGTACATGGGGATTACTCGCCGGCGCGCAACGCAGCTCAGGCAAGCGCAGCAGGTTTTAAAACATCCTCTTAGTCACGCAGAGAACTGGATGGGAGTGAACAATGCCGCGTTCGGTGAAGAAGGGCCCATTCGTCGATAATCATCTTTCGAAAAAGATCGACGAAGCACACGCTGCGAACAGTAAAAGACCAATCAAAACATGGTCGCGACGTTCCATGATTGTGCCCGACATGGTGGGTTACACCATTGCTGTTCACAATGGGCGACAGCACGTTCCTGTCCTTGTCACGGAAAACATGGTTGGCCACAAGCTGGGAGAATTTGCCCCAACGCGCACGTTCCGAAGCCACGTCGGGGATCGGAAGACAAGAAGGTAGGACCGCTTTGATGGATACTCGGGCAAGGCTCAGATACGCCAGGTTATCGCCTCAAAAGGCGCGGCTAGTTGCGGATCAGGTTCGCGGGCTTCCGGTGGCGAAGGCTGTCAGCTTGCTGCAATTCAGCAATAAGAAAGCCGCTGGCATCATTCGCAAGGTGCTAGAGTCAGCGATTGCCAATGCTGAGCACAATGAGGGTGCCGATATCGACGAGTTACGGGTTGCTGGTGTTCAGGTCGATCAGGGACCCATGTACAAGCGGCTGCGACCGCGTGCGCGCGGTCGCGCTAGCCGCATCATGAAACGGACTAGTCACATTACAATCCGGGTATCGGATAACTGATCGAGGCCAAGATGGGTCAAAAAGTTCATCCAGTGGGTATGCGTTTGGGGATCGTTAAGGATTGGAGTTCTATCTGGTACGCCGATCGTAAAGACTATGCAGATTACCTGAACACAGACCTCGCTGTCCGTGCCTTTCTGCGCAAAAGACTGGCGCACGCCTCGGTCAGTCGCATCGAAGTGCAAAGACCGGCCAAGAATGTTCGGATCATCATTCATACGGCCCGCCCCGGCATTGTGATTGGGAAGAAGGGCCAGGATATCGAGGCATTACGCAAAGAGATCGCCGCCATGGTGGGGGTGCCGGTCCACATCGGCGTTGAAGAAATCCGTAAACCCGAGTTGGATGCGCTGTTAGTGGCAGAAAGCGTTGCCAATCAACTCAAACGACGCATCATGTTTCGCCGGGCGATGAAGCGCGCTGTCAGTAACGCCATGCGCCTCGGAGCGCAAGGCATCAAAGTCCAGGTCGCTGGGCGTTTGGGTGGTGCTGAAATCGCGCGCTCGGAGTGGTACCGAGAGGGGCGCGTGCCTTTACACACGTTGCGTGCGGACATCGATTACGGTTTCGCAGAAGCACGGACAACCTATGGTGTGATCGGTGTGAAGGTATGGATTTTTAAAGGAGAGATCTTTGACCGCGAAGAGCGGCTCGAAGGCGCGGATGTCGAGAAGGCGCAGGCAAGCTAACGGGACCACATCATGCTTCAGCCTAAACGCACTAAGTATCGTAAACAGCAAAAGGGCAAGAATCGCGGGCTTGCTACTGTTGGCAACAAAGTAAGCTTTGGCGAATACGGACTCAAGGCGGTCACACGGGGCCGTATTACGTCCCGCCAGATCGAGGCAGCTCGAAGAGCGATTACGCGCGAGGTCAAGCGCGGTGCCAAAATCTGGATAAGAATCTTTCCTGACAAACCGATCACCAAAAAGCCGCTTGAGGTGCGCCAAGGGAAAGGGAAAGGCAATGTGGAATATTGGGTTGCCCTGATTCAGCCTGGTCGCATGCTGTACGAAATTCAGGGTGTCGACGAGAGCCTGGCGCGGGAGGCATTCCGTTTGGCGGCGGCAAAACTGCCGGTATTGACCACGTTTGAACGACGCTCGGTGATGTGATGAAAGCAAAGGAATTACGGCAGAAAAAAGGCGAAGAGTTGCACCAGGAGCTATTAGAGCTCACCCGCGAGGCATTTAACTTGCGCATGCAGAAGGCGACCGGGCAACAGCCACGTCCCAGCCAATTCAAGGCCGTACGCCGCGACATCGCCCGGATCAATACCGTGCTTGCCGAGCGTAACGAGGAACGCTCATGAATGAGACCGAGAGTAAACCGCGTACGCTAATCGGGCGCGTGATCAGCAGTCGTATGAACAAGACCGTGACAGTCTTGGTTGAACGCAGGATAAAGCACCCTGTTTATAAGAAATACCTTCGGCGTTCGACGAAGTTACATGTGCATGATGAAGAAAATACCTGTAGTGACGGAGACGTCGTCAGTGTTGAGCCGTGTCGGCCGTTGTCTAAGACCAAAGCATGGCGTCTGCATAGCATTTTGGAGCGCGCGCGTTGAGCGCAATCAAGTTGGCGATCTTCCGCTCCGGTCATGGGCGTCGTCTTGACTGCGGTCCAGTGCCCGCAGCGGGTGGAGATCGACAATGATTCAAATGCAGACTATGTTGGATGCGGCGGATAACAGTGGCGCGCGTCGGTTGATGTGTATCAAGGTGCTAGGCGGTTCGCAGCGCCGGTTTGCGAGTATTGGAGACGTGATTCGGGTGACAGTAAAGGAAGCCATCCCGCGCGGCAAGGTGAAGAAGGGTGAGGTCTACAATGCCGTGGTGGTGCGTACACGCAAGGGCGTCAGACGCTCAGATGGGTCGTTGGTGCGCTTCGATCGCAACGCGGCGGTATTGCTCAACAATCAACTACAGCCCATCGGCACGCGTATTTTTGGTCCCGTGACCCGCGAGTTGCGTGGCGAGCAGTTCATGAAGATCATTTCGTTGGCACCTGAGGTTCTGTAGAAATGGCAATGGCGAGAGTACGCAAGGGCGACGAGGTCATGGTGATGGCCGGCAAGGACAAGGGCAAACGTGGCCTTGTAATGCAGGTGAAGCCCGATGATCGACTCGTTGTGGAGGGTGTTAACCTAGTGAAGCGTCACATGAAACCCAACCCGCGCAGTGGTACCTCAGGCGGCATCGTCGATATGGAAAAGCCCATCCATACGTCTAATGTGAGGCTTTATAATGCGGCTACCGGAAAGGGCGAACGAATAGGCGTTCGTTATTTGGAGGATGGACGAAAGGTTCGTTACTTCAAATCAACCGGCGAAGTTGTGGACATCTAAAGGGCGGCGGTAGATTGAAGAGTTATTCGGGATATTGCCCAGCAAGTATGAAAAGCAATAGGTTCCCGGCAGTAAAAGCAAAGGGTTGTGGTGGATTTTGCACCGCCGCGCGGCGCCGCTATGGCAAGCGCAGTAATTTTTAAAACAGCTTCTTAGCGCGATATAAAGTGACCGGATAAGGCACGCAAACACAGGTGCTTTAGCGGTTATCTCCAGGTTTGTAGCGATAACTAGACGGATGGCGTATGAAAAGGCTGCAGGAGTTTTACCGCGATACGATCGTTACGCAGCTGATGGAGCGGTTTGCTTACTCGAGCGTTATGCAGGCGCCCGTCGTGACCAAGATCACGCTGAACATGGGCGTTGGCGAGGCGATCAGCGATAAAAAGGTGCTCGACAACGCCGTCGATGATTTGGCGCGGATCTCCGGACAAAAAGCGATTGTCACGAAAGCGCGCAAGTCCGTAGCGGCATTTAAGATCCGCCAGGATTGGGCCATTGGGTGTAAGGTGACGCTGCGTCGAGATCGGATGTATGAGTTCTTGGATCGCTTGATCAACATTGCGATTCCACGCATTCGGGATTTCCGGGGTCTTAGCGCCCGGTCGTTCGATGGGCGAGGTAACTATAATCTTGGCATTCGGGAACAAATTATTTTCCCAGAAATCGACTATGATCGCGTGGATGCGATCCGTGGATTGGATGTTGCCATAACGACGAGCGCGAAAACAGACGAGGAAGCTCGCGCTCTGCTCGAAGCATTCAATTTTCCTTTCCGACGCTCCTAAGCCTCAAAGGTGCAGCATGGCGAAACTCTCTTTGATAAACCGAGAGGAGAAACGGGTAAAGCTCGTAAAGCGATATGCAGAACAGCGCGCTTTATTGAAGAATGAATCCTTGGATCCTAACTTGAGTCTGGAAGAAAGGTGGGCGGCTCGACGCAAATTGAATGCTTTGCCGCGCAACTCATCCCCGGTCAGGTTGCGCAATCGGTGTCGGCTTACCGGCCGGCCGAGGGGCTATTATCGTAAGTTTGGATTAGCGCGAAACATGCTGAGGGAAAAGGCGATGCACGGCGATGTTCCTGGGTTAGTGAAGGGAAGTTGGTAAGCTGTTTTTTCTAGGAAGCGACGTCATTGATCATTAATGACCAACAAGTGTTTGTAGATATGTCATGAGCCTACAAGACCCCGTTGCAGATATGCTGACCCGGATCCGTAACGGTCAACGGGCCGGGAAAGTAGTTGTTACCGTCCCTTCATCGTCAGAGAAGGTGGCGATAGCGCAAGTCCTCAAGGACGAAGGTTACATAAAGGATTTTTCGGTGGATGAAGCCACCGGGAAAGCACAGCTTTCTATTGTACTTCGTTACCACAACGGCCAGCCGGTCATCGACCGTATTGAGCGGGTCAGTCGACCAAGCCTGCGAGTGTACAAAGGCAAGAATGATCTGCCGACGGTGATGGGTGGGCTGGGGATTGCCATTGTATCGACGTCCCGTGGGGTCATGACGGAGCGCGCCGCCCGGGCAGTCGGGCACGGTGGCGAAGTGGTTTGCATTGTTGCGTAAGTTAGGTGGCCGGTAATGTCCAGAATTGCCAATTATCCCGTCGGTATCCCTGAAGGCGTTCAGATAAGCCTCGACGAGCAATCGATTAGCGTGCAGGGTAGCAAGGGCACTTTGCAGCATCAGATTCATCGGGGTGTGCACGTGAGTAAGCGGGATGACAACGTGCTTACCTTTACCCCGCGGGAGGAGGTTCCCAATGCGGATGCATTGGCGGGTACGACCCGGGCCGTCATACAGAACATGGTCACCGGAGTGAGCCAGGGATTCGAGAGAAAGCTTGAATTGGTGGGCGTAGGCTATCGTGCGCAAGTAAAGGACGACGTGTTGCTCCTGTCTCTGGGCTACTCGCATCCTGTTGAGTTTCGGCCACCCCAGGGGATTGCCGTGGTGGCGCCGACGCAAACGGAAATTCTTGTCAAAGGTATTGATAAGCAGCAGGTTGGGCAAGTAGCAGCAATCATTCGCAGTTTTCGTCCCCCAGAGCCCTACAAAGGTAAAGGGGTCCGCTTCGCCGGGGAAGCGATCGTGCGCAAGGTGGCTAAAAAGAAGTAGGACGGGCCATGGATAATAAGACAATGCGCTTGCGCCGTGCCCGGCGTACCCGGGCGAAGCTTAGACTGTTGGGAAGGCCTCGCCTGTGTGTGTACAGAACACCGCGCCACGTTTATGCCCAGATCATTGCGCCGCAGGGCGACCGGGTGCTAGCCAGTGCCTCCACCCTTGAGCCGGAGATCAAATCGCGCATCAAGAACGGCGGCAACGTAGCGGCAGCCTCGGTAGTGGGCGAGGTCATCGCGGAGCGTGCGCGGCTAGCGGGCATAACGCGGGTAGGATTCGATCGATCGGGTTTTAAGTATCACGGACGGGTTAAGGCTCTCGCGGACACAGGTCGTGCTCACGGATTGGAATTTTAAGCACGAGAGCATGCTGAAACAGATATTGCTTTCGAACGCAACTTGCTGTTGCCCGGGTATTTTCTGGGTAGGCGCAGACTAGGAAGGGCAAAGATGGCGAACGGTGGGGAACGTAAAGAACAAAGCGAGTTTATTGAGAAGCTGGTCGCTGTCAATAGGGTTGCCAAAGTAGTGAAAGGTGGGCGCCAATTCGGTTTTACGGCGCTAACGGTCGTGGGTGACGGTAGCGGGCGTGTGGGATTTGGCCGGGGCAAGGCTCGCGAAGTACCGGCCGCAATTCAGAAGGCGATGGAGAGCGGACGTAGGAACCTGGTCCGGGTGCCGCTGAAGGGCTCGACTTTGCAGTACGCTATCACGGCGCGCCATGGTGCTGCGACGGTCTACATGCAGCCGGCTTCCGAAGGTACGGGCATCATCGCCGGGGGCGCAATGCGTGCCGTGTTCGAGGTGCTCGGCGTACGTGACGTGCTGGCGAAATGTATCGGATCGAGCAATCCCATCAATGTTGTCCGCGCGACGATCAAGGGGCTCGCGGGGATCGCCGATCCGGAGGCGATCGCTGCCAAGCGCGGCAAGACAGTGAGCGAAATTTTGGGTCAGTAGATGAATACGAACGCCAGTCAACAAGGCCAGCTTCAGGTTACATTGGTGCGAAGCTTGCTTGGAAGGCCAGCCGCTCATCAAGCCTGCGCCCGGGGCTTAGGGCTTCGGCGCATACGACAGACCGTGCGGGTAGAGGTCAATTCGTGCACTCGGGGCATGATCAAAAAGATCGCCTATCTGCTTCAAGTCGAAGAAGGATAAGGGTATGCGTCTCAATACCTTGAAACCTGGACCCGGCGCAAAGCATACGCGCAAGCGGGTGGGACGTGGAGTGGGCTCTGGCGCCGGCAAGACTTGCGGTCGGGGACACAAGGGGCAGCGCTCGCGAGCGGGAGGAGGGGCTGCTAGGGGCTTCGAAGGTGGCCAGATGCCCTTGCAACGGCGTCTACCAAAGTATGGGTTTCACTCCCAGAAAGCCAAGACCCGAGCCGAAGTGCGCTTGGACGTATTGGCGCGGCTGGCAACCTCCGTGGACAGTCCAATCGACCTCGCGGCCATCAAAGCTCAAAAGCTCGTCGACCAGCGCGTGCGTCGGGTGAAGGTGATTGCTTCGGGCGCTTTGGACGTTGTCATTGTCCTTCGAGGGGTGGCCGTTACCCGCGGTGCTCGCGCCGCCATCGAAGCGGCCGGTGGTCGTGTTGAGGACTGAATGCAAAGACGCAGTTCCAAAGGTGGGCTGACAAATACGGGGCTAGCACCCTCGGTCGAGCTAAAGCAGCGGTTGCTCTTTGTGCTCGGTGCCTTGGTGGTGTTCCGTATCGGCTCCTTTATACCGGTTCCCGGAATCGATCCGGTTGCCCTCGATATCCTGTTTAATCAGCATCGAGGCACCATATTGGACATGTTTAACATGTTTTCCGGCGGTTCCTTGGGGAGATTTTCGATATTCGCTATCGGCATCATGCCGTATATATCAGCCGCCATTATTATGCAGCTGTTGACGGTCGTGCATCCCAAGCTTGAGCAGCTGAAAAAGGAGGGGGAATCCGGTCGGCGCAAAATCACCCAATATACCCGCTACGGGACGGTGTTTTTGGCGACCTTCCAGGCACTTGGGGTGGCCATTGCGCTCGAGAGCCAGCAAGCCGGCGGCTCGGCCGTGGTCATTGATCCGGGCCTTGCCTTTCGCATAACGGCGGTCGTGACATTGGTGACCGGAACAATCTTTCTCATGTGGCTGGGCGAACAGGTAAGCGAGCGAGGCATTGGTAATGGCATCTCTATCATCATTTTCGCTGGGATCGTAGCCGGTCTGCCGTCGGCGATAGGGGGTACTTTGGAGCTTGGCCGTACCGGTGAAATACACGTGTTGATGATGTTTCTGCTGCTCGCTATCGCCTTGGGAGTTACCGGCTTTGTCGTCTTCGTCGAACGTGGCCAGCGGCGCATAACAGTCAATTATGCCAAGCGGCAGGTGGGACGTAAGCTGTATGCGGGACAAAGCAGTCACTTGCCACTCAAGCTCAATATGGCGGGGGTGATTCCGCCCATTTTCGCCTCGAGCATTATACTGTTCCCCGCGACGCTGGCCGGCTGGTTTGGCAATGCGGAGGGATTGAGCTGGTTGGGCGATATTGCGACGACATTGTCCCCTGGGCAGCCGCTCTATGTCCTGTTGTATGCTGCCGCCATCGTATTTTTCTGTTTCTTTTACACGGCGCTGGTATTTAACCCTCGGGAGACGGCGGAGAATCTAAAGAAATCTGGAGCTTTCATCCCGGGAATTCGCCCAGGTGAACAGACGGCGCGTTACATCGATACAGTCATGACAAGGCTTACGGTAGCGGGATCGCTGTATATTGTCGCGGTGTGCCTGTTGCCCGAGTTTATGATTCTGAAGTGGAATGTGCCCTTCTATTTTGGCGGAACGTCGCTGCTTATCATTGTTGTCGTAGTAATGGATTTCATGGCCCAGGTGCAGGCGCACATGATGTCTCACCAATATGAGGGATTACTGAAAAAAGCCAACCTCAAAGGTTATGGGCGAAGCGGTGTACCTCGATGAAAAGCTTGCCAGCGAACATATCATTGCCAAAGACTCGAGGCGCAAGCGGGGCGCTGCAGGCAGAAACAGCGTGTATGCAACGCAAGCCAGCGGCCCGGCGGGCGCGACTCGAGGTCATCTTGGTAGAGCTGAAAGATTAAAATGAAAGTACAAGCCTCGGTAAAAAAAATTTGCCGTCACTGCAAAGTGATTAAGCGCAAGGGCGTGACACGGATTATTTGTAAGGACGCGCGGCATAAGCAGCGTCAGGGTTGACGCTGCAGCTTACGTATAACACCGCTGTGCCACGTGCAGCATTTTGAAAAGAGCTTTTTTAGGCATTGCAGTCCCAATTGGAGTGAGATAAGGCATGGCGCGAATCGCCGGTATCAATATTCCCGACCGAAAGCATGCTTGGGTTTCCTTGATGTCCATCTATGGTATCGGGCGCACACGTGCGCTGCGAATCTGTGAGGGAGCCGGCATTCATCCCGAGTCAAAGATAAAAGACCTCAGCGAGGCGCAGGTGGAGACGCTGCGGGCGGAGGTGGGAAAGTACACCATCGAAGGGGATCTGCGACGTGAAGTTTCCATGAGCATCAAACGCCTGATGGATCTCGGGTGCTACCGGGGCATGCGTCACCGCCGCGGGCTTCCGGTCAGGGGGCAGCGCACTCACACCAATGCGCGAACGCGCAAAGGCCCGCGTCGTATGATACGCAAGTAGTTAGGAATCGTTGGAATGGCAAAGACTTCGGCTCGTACCCGCAAGAAAGTTAAAAGGCATGTCAGCGACGGTATCGCTCACATCCATGCGTCGTTCAATAACACCATTATCAGTATCACGGATCGCCAGGGCAATATGTTGGCTTGGACCACAGCGGGTAGCAGCGGTTTTAAGGGCTCACGCAAGAGCACGCCCTTTGCTGCTCAGGTCGCCGCCAGTCGGGTCGGGGAGGTGATCCAAGAGTTTGGGATGAAAAATCTTGAGGTTCACGTGAAGGGGCCAGGTCCAGGCCGGGAATCGGCAGTGAGGGCACTGAACAACGCCGGCTTCAAGATCATGAGCATTATTGACGTAACGCCCATTCCTCACAATGGGTGTCGTCCACCGAAACGACGTCGTGTCTGAGGTCACTATAGGACGATGGCAAGATATATTGGTCCGAAATGTCGATTGAGCCGCCGAGAGGGGGCTGATCTTTCCCTGAAGAGCAGAGCTCGCTCTCTGGATTCAAAGTGTAAGCTCGATCATCCGCCGGGTCAGCATGGGCTGTTGCGCCGTGGCCGCATGTCTGATTATGCGCTGCAGCTCAGGGAGAAGCAGAAGCTGCGGCGCACCTATGGCATTCTGGAGCGGCAATTTCGCAATTATTTCAAAGAAGCTTCGCGCAGAAGAGGGATGACCGGCGAAAATCTGCTTAAACTGCTGGAGTGCCGCTTGGATAATGTCGTGTATCGTATGGGGTTTGGTACTACCCGTGCGGAAGCCCGTCAGCTTGTGAGCCACAAAGCTATCCTGGTGAACGGAAAATGCGTCAACATCCCATCCTACCAGGTGTGCGCCAACGACTCGATCATTGTGCGAGAGAAGGCAAAGCAACAGCCGAGAATTCAGGAAGCGCTCACGGTGGCAGAGCAGTATGGGTTTCCCGAGTGGGTGGAGGTGGACAGCAAGAAGGCGGAGGGCATTTTTAAGGCGGTTCCCGAGCGCGGGGATCTTCCTCCCGATATCAACGAGCAGCTCGTTGTTGAACTCTACTCCAAGTAACTGATTTTTGAGGTAATAGAACCCATGCAAGGTACTGCGACGGAGCTTTTGAAACCACGCCTTTTGGACGTGAGGCATGTCTCGAAGCAGACGTCGAAGGTTACTATTGAGCCCCTCGATAGGGGTTTTGGGCACACGTTGGGCAATGCACTGCGCCGAGTGCTGCTGTCTTCTCTGCCCGGTGCAGCCGTAGTGGAAGTGGAGATTGACAGCGTACTGCATGAATACACCACCATCGAGGGCGTGCAGGAGGACGTTACAGAGATCCTGCTGAATCTGAAGGGGCTGGCGATTCGCATGCACGCCCGCGAGGAAGCAACATTAACCTTGGAGAAGAAGGGGCCTGGCGCCGTCTTGGCCGGAGATATCGGGCTCGACCATGACGTGGAGGTGGTGAATCCGGACCACGTGATTGCCCATCTCAATGAAGAGGGCGAGGTCAAAATGAGACTCAAAGTGGCCATGGGCAGGGGCTATCAGCCGGCAGCAACGCGAATGGGAGAAAGCGAAGGCAATCGGGCGATCGGCCGGCTATTGTTAGATGCTTCCTATAGCCCCATCCGGCGGGTGACGTACACGGTGGAGAGCGCTCGCGTGGAGCAGCGTACCGATATGGATCGCTTGATCATTGAGCTCGAGACCAATGGGACGCTTGATCCGGAATCCGCTATTCGCCATGCGGCAGGCCTATTGCGCGAGCAGCTGTCCGTATTTGTGGACTTGACGACGCGCCAAGAAGTACATCCCTCACAGCCGCAGATGGAAATGGATCCCATACTGCTGCGTCCAGTCGACGACCTCGAGCTCACCGTTCGTTCGGCAAACTGTCTGAAGGCTGAGAACATTTACTATGTGGGGGATTTAATCCAGCGCACCGAAGTGGAGCTGCTGAAGACTCCTAATCTGGGTAAGAAATCACTAACGGAAATAAAGGACGTGCTCGCGACGCGCGGCTTGTCCCTGGGGATGCGCCTCGAAAACTGGCCACCGCCGGGACTGCACGATCGGGAGCGCGATACACCTTAGAAGCGGTTTTAAAACGACTGCGCTTGTCATATAGCGGCGTTGCGCGGCGGCTCGCCATAAATGACCGGGAGCCTTGCGACTCCGGCGCTTGCAACATTTCTAAAACAGCTTCTTAAGTATTCGTGGAATAAGACAATGCGCCATCGAAATAGCGGACGTTACTTCAACCGAACGAGCAGTCATCGAACAGCCATGTTTCGAAACATGTCCGTATCCCTACTTCGGCATGAGGTCATCCGCACGACGGTGCCGAAAGCCAAGGAATTGCGCCGTGTGGTTGAGCCATTGATCACCTTAGCCAAGACTGACAATGTTGCGAAACGCCGACTCGCTTTCGCGAGACTTCGGGATCGGAGTATGGTGGGAAAACTCTTCACTGATCTGGGTCCGCGTTTCAAGGAACGACCCGGAGGTTATCTGCGAATCCTCAAGACGGGATTTCGACGTGGAGACCAGGCACCGATGGCTCTTGTTCAGTTAGTCGACCGATCAGGTTCCGCTACTACCTAAGTCGAGGATTGGTGCGCAGCCACCTGCCTTGATCGCCCTGTATACGGATTTCGGCTGGAGCGGTCCGTACCTCGGACAGGTTAAGGCGGCGCTTATTCGTGACGCTCCCGCGATCCCCGTCGTCGATTTGATGGCCGATGTGCCTGCCTTCAATCCGAAGGCAGCCGCGTATTTATTAGCGGCCCTAATACCTGAGTTTCCCGTCGGTACGGTTTTTCTGTGCGTTATTGACCCAGGGGTCGGTACGTATGCGCGCTCGCCGGTCATTCTCAACATCGACGGCCGCTGGTTTGTAGGTCCTGATAATGGTCTTTTTGATCTTATCGTGCGCCGTGGAAGAAACGTCCGAAAGCGCATCGTCACTTGGCGGCCGCTGCGCCTTTCCAACACCTTCCATGGTCGGGATTTGTTCGCGCCGGTGGCAGCGGCGTTGGCTTGCGGGCAAACGGTGGCAAGTATCGCGGCAGAGAAGGCGAGTATTGCGCGGTCTGACTGGCCGGATGATCTTGGCGAGATCATCTATATCGATGGTTTCGGCAACGCCATGACAGGCATCCGGGCGGCAACCGTCGATCCGCGGAGCACGCGACTACACTGTGCCGAAACGGTTATTCCACACGGTTCAACTTTTAGCGATGTATCCCAAGGTGAAGCGCTTTGGTACGAAAATTCGAATGGTCTGATGGAAATTGCGGTTAACCAAGGAAGCGCAGCGCGGCATCTGGGACTAAGCGTTGGTTCCGCTGTTCATCTGAGAGCTTGTGAATAAGGGCCATGGTCATCGTTTCGTCAGCATCACCATTCAAGGGGTAAAACCGTGCTCGGAATCTGTAGGCAGTCAATCGCCTTGCCTCAAGGGACGTCGTGAATACATCCTTGTAGACTTGAGTCCAGCATCCCTGCTGAACAC
>JBAPTW010000012.1:0-7359 GCA_049282355.1 Gammaproteobacteria bacterium
TCCTTGTAGACTTGAGTCCAGCATCCCTGCTGAACACACCCTTGTGGCAAGGCAATTGACCGCCTACAGATTCCGAGCACGGTTTTACCCCTTGAATGGTGATGCTGACGAAACGATGACCATGGCCCATTATCGCAAGGGGGCGGCCGGCGTGATGGCCCATACGTATTGTCATGTGCAGGTAAGGATGGAACATCTTCCGCATGTGATTATCCAACTTGCTGAACCCTAGCCTCATCAGTTTTGGCCGGTTAAGATCGCGGTCCTTATTTGGGTCGGAGACACCTTGATGAAACGCATTGTTCTGTTCCTGATGACCAACCTCGCCATTATCGTGGTGCTGGGCATCGTCCTTCGGCTCCTCGGGGTGGAGCGGATTCTTGATGCCCAGGGCGTCGGGTTAGATTATGGTTCGCTGTTGATTTTCGCTGCTGTATTTGGCATGGGTGGCTCGTTCATCTCCCTTGCGGCATCGAAATGGATCGCGAAGATGTCCACGGGGGCGCACATCATCGAGCGCCCGAGTAATACCACGGAACAGTGGCTGCTCAGTACCGTTCGGCAGCAGGCGCAGCAGGCCGGCATTGGTGTGCCAGAGGTGGCCATTTATGACGCGCCTGAGCCCAATGCCTTTGCCACCGGCATGTCGCGAAACAACGCATTGGTAGCGGTCAGCACCGGGCTGTTGCGCCACATGGACAAGACTGAGGTGGAGGCGGTGCTTGGCCATGAGGTGAGCCACGTGGCCAATGGCGATATGGTGACTTTGGCGCTCATACAAGGGGTGCTGAATACTTTTGTCATTTTCCTTGCGCGCGTGGCCGGTCACGTGGTCGACCGAGTGGTCTTTCGTAACGAGGAGGGGCACGGACCCGCCTTCTGGATCACCACCATCGTCATGGAAATCGTGTTTGCCATTCTGGCCAGCATCATCGTGATGTGGTTCAGCCGGCAGCGGGAATTTCGCGCCGATGCCGGTGGCGCACACCTTGCCGGCACCCACAAGATGATTCGTGCGTTGGAACGTCTACACGTGGCCTCCGGGAAATCTCATTTGCCCGATCAGCTCAAAGCATTTGGCATATCGGGGGAGCGCTCAGGAATAACGCGCCTGTTCATGAGTCATCCGCCCCTCGAAGAGCGTATCGCGGCTCTGCGTGCGCGAGGCTAGGGGCGAATAGCGCAACTTCCACTACGCTCCACCCTAAGCCACAGCCTGCAGTGACTGCTCGGGGAGGCTCCTTGTGCTGCTCGATTGAATGGATCCACTCGGTAGCTGCGGGAGCGGTCGGATCGAGGGTGCACCCGTGGACTTTGGAGATTGGCGCAGATGATTACACTTCTTGACTACGGTGCTGGTAATGTCAGAAGCGTACGAAATGCCATCCGGGCACTGGGTTTTTCCGTCAAGGACGTGGTTGCGCCCGAAGACATCGTCGGTGCGGAAAAGCTTATTTTCCCGGGCGTTGGTAGCTTTGGCAGCACCATCAGGCGACTGCAAGAGTCTGGCTATGTTGAGCCACTCATTCAGTATCTTCACTCGGGAAGGCCGTTCCTTGGCATTTGTCTCGGCTTACAGACCCTCTTTGAAGGCAGCGAAGAGTCTCCTGGTGTACCTGGCCTTGGTATTATCACGGGTCATGTCAGCAAGATCGATGCGCGTCGGGTAACCGTTCCTCATATTGGCTGGAACGGTATCAGAATTCGCAAGCCTTCCGGGTTGCTTTCCGATTACCGACAGGAGAGGCTTTATTTCGTCCACTCTTATCGGGCCATTGCCAGCGAAGAAAATAGCGACTGGATCCTGTGTACCACGCATTACGGAGGAGAGTTTATCAGCGGGGTGCAAAACGGCGATGTCGCTGCCTTTCAGTTTCATCCCGAGAAAAGTGGCGCGGCGGGATTAAATATTCTGAAGAATTTTCTGGCGAGGCCGGCGTTCACCGCGACGGGTGCGGTTAGCCGTCAGCCTGAGGAAGAAGGTGAGACTAGGCTCGCCAAGCGGGTCATTGCCTGTTTGGACGTGAGAACCAATGACGAGGGCGATCTGGTCGTGACCAAAGGGGATCGCTACGACGTGCGAGAACGTGGCAAAGTCCGGAATCTGGGTAAACCGGTGGCGTTAGCGAAGCGCTACTATGAAGAGGGCGCCGATGAAGTCACGTTCCTTAATATCACCGGTTTTCGCGCTTTCCCGCTAAAGGATCAGCCCATGCTGGAAGTGTTGCGGCGAACTTCGGAGAATGTGTTTGTTCCTCTCACTATCGGTGGCGGCATCAGGGCCTACACCGACTCCCAAGGGAAATTCCATTCGGCGTTGGCAGTGGCTGCCGAATATTTTCGTTCTGGGGCGGACAAGGTCTCCATCGGCAGCGATGCCGTGTATGCCGCCGAAGCCCATCTCCAAGGCGGGGCCCGCGCGGGGAAAAGTGCCATTACCGAGATTGCCGAGGTCTATGGGAGCCAGGCTGTGGTGATTTCTATCGATCCGCGACGCGTTTACGTGTCGGCGCCCGAGGATACGTCCCACCACGCGATCCGCACCGAAATTCCGGGGCCGAACGGCGAGCGTTATTGTTGGTATCAATGCACGGTGATGGGGGGACGGGAGGGCCGCCCTCTCGATGCCTGGCAATTGGCACGAGTTTGCCAGGAACTCGGCGCTGGCGAGATCCTTCTCAACTGCATCGACCGCGATGGTACCAAGCGCGGCTTTGATATCGAGCTCATTCGCCTTATTTGTGAGGCGGTTTCCATTCCCGTTATCGCCTCGAGCGGAGCGGGGGAGGTCGAGCATTTCTCTGAGGTGTTCGAGAAGACTTCAGCGCAGGCGGCACTGGCCGCCGGTATCTTTCACCGTCGCGAGGTTGCCATCGCCGATGTCAAGGGCCACTTACGTGCCAGAGCGATCGACACACGTTAGTGACAATGGAGCCGCTTGCCACGCCATCCCGTAGCTTTTCCGCGAGGGGGCTATCTGCTATCACCTCACCAGAAGACGTCGAGTCAAGGTGATCTCGAATGCAGGGACCACTGATCGGTGCATTTCTTGTTATCCTCGGCACTTTGCCTGCTGTGCAGGCGCAAGCTATTGATTCCTCAACGCGCTATGCCTCGACGGGGGTGGTGATGGCGAATCGAAGCGCGGCCCTTGGGGCAAAAATCATGGGTCGGGTGCAGCGCGTTAGCCATGAGGAAGGCGATCGCGTGCAGCAGGGCGATGTGCTGCTTCGCCTGGAAAGCCTTGAGCTCCAAGCAGAGCTTGCTTCGGCCGAGGCGTCACTTTCCCTGGCAAAAACAGAGCTTGTATACAAGGAGAAGCTTGAGACGCGAATGAGGCGGCTTTATCAGGCCAAGACGCTCTCCGAAGAGCAACTGGACGATGCCACCTTCGCTCTCGCCGCGGCTCGGGAAAAGGCGCGGATCGCCAAAGCCGCCGTGGATAGGGCGAAGGCGGCGCTGAAAGAAACCGTGCTGACCGCACCGTTTGACGGTGTAATCACGGCCAAACATGTGGAGATCGGCCAGCTGACCGAGCCCGGCGCGACGCTTTTTGTGCTGGAGGATCAATGCCAGCTTAAGTTCAGGACAAACGTCAAGGAGCAGGATGTCGCGCGTATCGAGAAGGGCGATAAGGCGGTCGTCATCATCGATGCCTTGGATGGGAAAACCCTCCAAGGCCAAGTGAGCAAAGTGATTCCTTCTGGCGATCCGAAGACGCATGCTTTTGTCGTCGAGATCGATCTTTCCCCTCACGACAAGCTCTATCCCGGCATGTTCGGAAAGGCGAGCTTCAAGGATTAGATCCCTGGAGTGGCCTATTGCCGCTTGGCGCGAAGTACCACACCCGCGACAGCGGCAATAAGCCGAAGCGGCTGTTTTGAAACGGTCGTGAGCTTTTGAAGGGGTCGGGGGTCCTATTCGCCGCTGCTTCGCCGGTCAATACTGCTTGTCCTTTCCTCGATGGAATTGCTGACGGGAGCATCGCTTGCGCGCTTTCATTCGCTTCTTTGCTCAACGCCAGACACTGGCTAACGTCTTCACCGCCGGTGTCATTCTGTTGGGATTGAGCGCAGTGACGGTCGTTCAGCGGGATAACTTCCCCAGCGTCGATTTCGAGGAGATGACCATCACCACCCGCTATCCTGGTGCGTCGCCCCAAGACGTCGAGCTCAACGTCACCAATAAAATCGAGGAAGAGCTAAAGGAAGTGGATGGCATCGAAAAAGTCACCTCTTTTTCCATGGAGAACATTTCCATCGTTCACGTGCGCTTGGATCTCGATGCCAAGGACAAGAAAAAGGTCAAGACCGATGTGCGTGACGCTGTTTCCAGGGCGACGGGATTGCCACCGGAAGTGGATGAAGCGCCGCTGATAGAGGAGCTGACCACGGCCACCGGCATCCCTATTATCGAGATTGGTATCACCGGCAGCGTCGATTACCGAACGCTGCGTGAGATTGCCCAGCGCGGCGAGAGAGAGCTGCTCAACCTTCCTGGCGTCGCCAGTCTCACCAAATACGGATATCTGGACCGAGAGATCAAGATCGAGGTTCGCCAGAATGCGCTGGAAAGATACCAGGTCGCCACCCGGGAGATCGCCGAGGCCATCCGCAACCGGAATATCCGCGCCACCGGCGGTTCTTTTGAATCCTATACCAGCGAAAAGAACATCGTGACCCTAGCGCAGTTTGCTGATCCACTCGAGGTGGGCGATGTGATCATCCGATCGACAGCGGATGGGACGGTGCTGAGGGTTCACGATGTGGCGGCGGTGAGAGACGATTTCGAGCCCGACAAGGTCCGCTCGCGCATGAATGGCAGTCCCGCCGTGTCCTTTCTCGTCTTCAAGAAGGAATCCGCGGACATTATCCGTACTGTTGATGGCATCAAACAGTGGGTGGAGGAGAACCGGCACCGCCTGCCAGAGGGGGTCAGCATCGAATACTCCAACGACCAATCCCGCATCGTAAGCAATCGCTTGCACGTGGTTGTCTCCAATGGTGTGCTTGGCTTGGTGCTGGTGTTGGTGACGCTGTCGCTGTTTCTCGATCTTCGAGCAGCATTCTGGGTCGCTCTGGGTATACCCGTGGCGCTACTGGGTACACTCTTTCTATTACCCATGTTCGGAGCGTACTTAGATTCCATTGCCCTTGGTGCCATGATTCTCGTCATCGGCATCATCGTCGATGACGGCATCATTGTCGCCGAAAACATCTGGCGCTATCGCGAGCAGGGGATTGCGCCGCTGGAAGCGGCGGTGGAAGGGGTCTACTCGGTGTTTCAACCGGTCTTGACCACCATTGTTACGACTGCGCTGGCGTTCATGCCGATGTTTTTCATGAGCGGCACCCTTGGAAGTTTCATCTACGTCATCCCGCTGGTGGTGGTGCTGGCGCTGTCGATCTCCTTCGCCGAAGTCCTAATTGCGCTACCCGCCCATCTCATCGGCAAGAACAGCCAAGCGATGCCCCTGGCGCGGACCAGCCGCAGGACGCTGATGTTCGGGCACTTTCGCGCGGCGGTGGGCCAGCTGATTGGGCTTTTCCTGCAGTGGCGTTACGTGGTGGTGGGGGTCTTTGGCCTGCTGCTCATCACGGCTTTTTGCTATGCGGGAAGGTATTTGGATTTCGTCCTTTTTCCCACCCAGTCGGCTGATGCCTTCTATATTCTCATCGAATTACCCAGCGGTTCTTCCCTCGATCACAGCGAAGAAAAAGTGAAGGAGATCGAGGCCTTGATCGATGCGCTTCCCAAAAACGAGCTGGACTCATTCGTCACCCGTATCGGCAGCCACGGTGAGTTTAACCTTGGCGAGAACGAGAACTGGGCTTTCCTTGGCGTCTACCTGACGCCCTACGCCACTCGGAGTCGCAACGCAGATGAGATCCTGGAGGAGCTGAGAACGAAAGCCAGCGCGATCGAGGGAATCGACAGTATTCGCTTCGTCGTCGAAAGCGGGGGTCCACCGGTCGGAAGGCCGATCACTTTGCGCGTCGTCGGTAGCGACGATCAGCGGCGCAAGGATCTCGCGAGCCTGCTCGTCGAAAGGTTGAGTGTCATGCAGGGCGTGACCGATGTGGACCGCGATGACAAACGCGGCAAGGAGCAGATCAAGGTCGACCTGGACTACATCCGTCTTGCGAGCATGGGCCTTTCTGTTGCCGACGTCGCCAAAACTATTCGCGTGGCCTATGACGGTGAGGTCGTGACCTCTGTTCGCTATGGTGACGAGGACGCCGATTTCCGCGTGATTCTGGAACAGCAGGCTCGGGCTTCACCGGAAGCGCTTGGGGAGCTAGTGGTGCGAAATCGCGAGGGCCGCTTCATTCAATTGAACGAGGTGGCCGACCTGCAGCCCGAGACGGGGCCATCGAACATGTACCACTTCGACAACGAGCGGGCCATCACGATCACCGCGGATGTGGTCAAGGGCACGACCACGCCCCTAAAGGCGACGGAACAAGCAGTATCCGATTTGGACTTTGACGATGACTGGCCAGGCATGCGGGTCGTCGTCGGTGGGGAGGCGGAGGAAACGGCGGATTCCATGGGAAGCCTCATCGGTGCTTTTCTCGCCGCCGCCGTGGCCATTTACCTGGTGCTACTGTTGCTTTTCAACTCAATGGTGCAGCCTATCCTGGTCATGTTGGCTATTCCCTTTGCCCTGATCGGGGTCATCGCTGCCTTTGCCTTGCATCACCAAGCGCTCGGCTTCTTGGCCATGCTCGGTGTCGTTGGTTTGACCGGCATCGTTGTCAACGATTCGCTGATCTTGGTCAACATGGTCAATCGGCTGCGGCTGGAGAAGGCGCACACACCGCTGCGCCTGCTACTGATGGAAGCAGCAGAGAGCCGCTTGCGGCCAATTCTGCTGACCTCTGTCACCACTGCCGCTGGCCTTTTACCCATGGCCTATGGCTTGGGAGGCTCAGATCCTTTTTCGGCGCCGATGGCGCTCGCCATGGGCTACGGAATCCTGTTGGCGACGCCGTTGACTCTGGTGCTATTGCCTTGCCTGCTTGCCGTGCAGGAGGACGTGGCCAAGGCGAGCCGTCGCCTCGTTGGCGACGCTCCGTTTATGTCAAAGGGAGGGGCAAGCGGGCCCACGGGGCGCAGCGAAAATGGTCGCGAGCCATAATAGGCCGTTTTCCCTGGAATGCGTTTGCGGGCCATGGTCATCGTTTCGGCCGGGGTGGCAGTCAATTGCCTTGCCTCAAGGGACGTCGTGAATACCTGCATCGCTCTGCAATCCTGCGTCGCTTGCAGGACCGGGGCTCGCCATCCACGGCGAGCCCGTGCGACCGGCGGAAGTGCCACTGGCACTTCTGCTGGCTCGGTCTTACCCTTGTAGACTTG
>JBAPTW010000013.1:0-3018 GCA_049282355.1 Gammaproteobacteria bacterium
GATGGCTCGACGCAGCGCATCGACGCTGAGGTAGCGCCGCCGCACATAGGCCAAGTCGCGCGGCGTCGTTCCGGAGTCCAGTCCGGCCATGCGCTGCAAGCCGGCATTGGTCCCCAGACCGTGCAGACACAGCAGTAGGCGTGGCTGCAAGACCGAGCGCTCCATCGTTTCATAGGAGGTCGGACTGCGTAGGACCTCGGTGAAATTCAGCCGTAGATCGGCTTCCTTCACCATGTCGAGCAGACTGGTCATCGGCCAGGTCGCATTGAGCTCGGCCTTGAGTGCGGTGAGGTTGGGCGGCTCGGGCTGCGCATCCAGCGGTGTCAGCGTGATCCAGCCACCCCCCTTGTCGCTCAACCGAACGAAGCGGTTCTTCTTCAGGCCGGCATCGAAGGTCGTCAAAGCCTCGTCCATCTCGGCCTGGATGTCGGCGATAAAGCGCTCAGCCTCCATGGGCAGCTTCAGTGCCTGATAGTAGGCCTCCCGGTTGGCCTCGAAGTCGGTCGGCAGATCGTCATCGGGATTACCGTAACGGTTTGCGCCGACCACCCAGATCTCTTTGCAGCGCAAGCGCTCGCGCAGGGCCTCCAGCACGGCGATCTCGTAGGTGATGCGGTTGACGCGCTCCTGACCGGCGCCGTCCGTCTCGATCACCGCCTCGCGCCACAGGCCGCGCACCACGCCATCGAGGGGAACCGTTTCCTCGGCCGGGAAGGTATGCAGCTTGGTCGCTGCGAAGCGCTTGACCAGGTCGAGCGCCTTCATCACCGGTTGGTGGCGCTCGTTGTTGGAGCGGAACTCCAGCGCCGCCAGCAAGGTGGGCACCATGCGGCGATAATGCCCGCGGTACGAATTGCGGATAACGGTGCGGAGCGTCACACGGTAGGTCGGACCCGTGGCCTTCCATTCCTTGACCAAGTCATGCAACGTCTGCTCGCTCACCACGGGAAAGACAACGTCGCGTACCACACCGTCCGGCTGGGCCAAAGCCGCATCGGCCAGCTCGAACAGCAGGTTCTGCTTGCCAGAGACGCGTTTCAGGTCGTCCAGCAGTTCCCGCTCGACCTTACGCTCGGCGCGTGCCCCGATTTTGTGGATGGTCTCGATCAGCACGTCCACTAGATCGTCCGTCAGGCTGCGGGCACGCAGGTAGACAAAAGCCGCCAGCCAGGTGATCCGCGCCGCCTCGGGATGCCGGCGCAGGTCCCGGGGCACTTCAACCGAGACGCGCTGACGGGACTGCTCCAGATCACGCGGCGACACCCCGTCGAACAGACCAGCAGGGAGGTCGATAGCGTGAATCAGTTCCAGCTTCGCCAGCGCGTCCTGGAGGCTGGCAAGACTCGGGCGGCCGGGATCATCGCGCAGTTTCAGCAGCAGCGCCGGCGCGCGATCCGTCGCCTCGGCTCGATCGTCATCGGCATCCGCTTCGATGTCAGGTTTTTCGGGGCGAAGCAGGGCATCGAGGCGCTCGCGCGTGGTGGGCGGGAGCCGCTCGTAGACGCCGTTATGGAAGCGGTCTTCGTGAGCACGCAGTGCACCGCGCGCGATCCGCTCCATCCGCTCGAGCGTCGGCGGCTCGATGGCGAGCTCGCGGCAGCGCAACTCCATCTGCTCGATCATTGGAGCAAGCTCACCGCCGACCTCGGCGGCGACATGATCGCGCAGCCAAGCCATCAAGGCCTCCGCATCGGCCACCGTGGCCTCGCGGAAGCCGAAGCGCGCTCGGATCTCGGCGCGCAGGCGTTCTGCCGTACGCCCGGTAAGGTACGCTTCTCCGTCCACCGGCATCGATACGTCGAGCTGCTTGCTCAGCGCGACGACCCCTTGGGCATCGATTTCAGATTCGTCGCGCGGAAACCGGCCATGCTCACGGAAGAAGGTCAGTAGGATAGCGAAGCCAAGCCGATTCGCCCGTTTCTTCGTCGCCACAAGCGCCTGTTCGGCCGAAGACAACAACCACCGATCGTCGGTGTTGCCTTCCTCATCCTGCATGAGGCTCTATTCCAGACTGGCTCGACTGCGACCAACCTAGCCGGGCAAGGGTATCGATCAGCGTGGATCGCTTGACCCCAAAGTTGCGGCACACGGCGGCCTTCGACATGCCACCGTCCAGGGCTGCGATGATAGTCTCGAGCTTCTCGCCGACGATAACCGGCGGCCGGCCGCCAATCCGACCGCGTCGCTTGGCGGCGGCCAGGCCCGCCACCACACGCTCCTGGATCAAGGCCCGCTCGTACTGGGAAAGCGCCCCGAACACATGGAACAGCAGTTCGCCAGATGGCTTGGTCGTATCCATCCCCTCGGTAAGCGAGCGGAAGGCGACCTCTTTCTCCTTGAGCGTATTGATGATGGTGAGCAAGTGGGACAGGGAGCGTCCAAGTCGGTCCAGCTTCCAGACGACGAGCACGTCGCCGGAACGAACAAAGTCCAGCGCCTGTGCTAGCCCGGGACGGTCGTCTTTGGCGCCCGAGACGTGGTCCTCGAACAGATGGCGGGCATCGACACCAGCCGACAGCAGCGCGTCACGTTGCAGATCCGTACTCTGGCGATCGGAATCCGACGAGACACGCATGTAGCCAACCAACATGAACGGAAAACCATCAAATCACTGTTTCCGTATACTATCTCATTCCGACAGTGTTTTCTGTCTATTTCTAGAGGGCTTGCCGCGGGCGATTCCGCAAGGTGCGCTTTGCCTGCCGGAAAACAACTGTTTTCCGACAGGACAACGCCAGCTATGGGTCGATGGCGGACGTTCGAAAAGTTCAAATGGCGGCTGGTGTCACGACTGCTTGTTCTACCCCAGCAACGCCTGTCAAACGGCACAGGAGAAGCTGATCGTCTGGACACTCCTTGATACGGGTCTGCGGGTTTCCGAGCTCTGCGGTCTGACCGCGCAGAGTATCCAGTGGCAGCAGCGTCAGATCCGGGTCAAGGGCAAGGGTGGCCCCTACGGTCAGAAGACGAAAGTGCGCACGGTGCCCATGTCACTGCGGGTGCGGGCGTTGTTGGAGC
>JBAPTW010000014.1:0-8867 GCA_049282355.1 Gammaproteobacteria bacterium
GGCACGGAAGCGCAGACCGCACGGCGCACGTGGGCTACTACTTGATCGACCGTGGCCGGCCCGAGCTGGAAAGAGCCACCGAGGCGCGCCTTCCGCTCGCCGCGGTGCTGCGGCGCGCAGCGGGCCGATCGCCGCTACTGCTGTATCTGGGCTTGATCACGCTGATCACGGTGCTCCTAGCCGCAGGCCTGTTGGTGGAGGCGCGTGCGGACAGTATGCCCGATTGGGCACTGCTGCCGATGGGCATCCTCGCCCTGTTGGCCACCAGCCAGCTCGCGGTCTCGCTCGTGAACTGGCTGGCCACCTTACTAGCGTCGCCCCATCCGCTGCCGCGCATGGACTTCTCCGCGGGCATTCCCTCGGCCTCGCGCACCCTGGTGGTGGTCCCGTCCCTGCTCATCAGCCCCCGCAACCTCGAGAGTCTAGTGGAGGCGCTGGAAGTCAGGTTCCTGGCCAATCGTGACGCGAATTTGCACTTCGGCCTGGTGGCCAGCTTTGGCGACGCGGCCGAGGAATCGCTGCCCGAGGACGCGCCCCTGCTGAAGCGGGCCCGGGAGCGGATCGAAGCCCTGAATGCGCGCTATGCGGACGGCGGCAACGACGTATTCTTCCTGTTTTTCCGCCCACGCCGCTGGAACCCCCACGACCGAATCTGGATGGGTTACGAGCGCAAGCGCGGCAGCCTGGTGGACCTGAACGCCCTGCTGCGGGAGGGCAACAGCGACGGCTTCTCCCTGGTGGTCGGTGCGATCGCGGTGCTAAGCAACGTGAAATACGTGATCACCGTGGACACGGACACGCAACTGCCGCGCGACGCCGCACACCAATTCGTTGGCACCATGGCGCACCCGCTGAATCGTCCGGTCTACGACGAGGCTCTGGGGCGAGTCCGCATCGGCTACGGCATCCTGCAGCCGCGTGTGGACGTGAGTCTGCCCGGCACCCGTCAGTCGCGCTATGCGCGTCTGCACGGCGGCGAGGCGGGCATCGATCCGTATACCCGCGCCGTCTCCGACGTCTACCAGGACGTATTCCAGGAGGGTTCGTTTATCGGCAAGGGGATCTACGACGTCGATATCTTCGAACAGGCGCTCAAGGGACGCTTTCCCGAGAACCGGATCCTCAGCCACGATCTTCTGGAAGGCTGTTACGCCCGCTCCGGGCTGTTGAGCGACGTGCAGTTGTACGAGGAATACCCGCCCCGCTACGACGCCGATGTCAACCGCCGCTATCGCTGGATCCGCGGCGATTGGCAAATCGCGGGCTGGCTGCTGCCGCGGGTGCCCGGTCCCGACGGGCGGCGTCGAAAGAGCCCGCTCTCGGCGCTGTCGCGCTGGAAGCTATTCGACAACCTGCGCCGCAGCCTGGTGCCGGCGGCGTTGACGTTACTCTTGCTGCTGGGCTGGGCGGTATTTTCATCGGCCGCTTTCTGGACCCTGGCGGTGTTTGGCGTCCTGCTGATCCCGCCCATGCTGGCCACCCTGTTAGATATGTTCCGAAAACCGGACGACCTGCGGCTGGGACAGCATCTCACCGCCGTCCTTCACGCCGCCGGCCAGCGCTTCATCCAGGCGGGCTTTACTCTGGTGACACTGCCCCATGAAGCGTTTTATAGTCTGAATGCGATCTTGCGCACCCTCTGGCGCTTGCTGGTGACCCATCAGCGGCTGTTGGAATGGATTCCCTCCGGTGACCAGGAACGGCTGAGCCGCACCGGCCTCGCCGCCTCGTTCCGCGCTATGTGGTTTGCCCCCGTGCTCGCCGCCGGCATGACTATCTACCTGGCGGCGGCAAATCCAGCCGCGCTGCTGGTGGCGGGCCCCCTCCTGATCCTATGGCTGGTGTCCCCCATCATCGCCTGGTGGGTCAGCCTGCCGCTCGCGCGCCGCGAGGCCACGCTGACGGTCGAGCAGACCCGTTTTCTCGGCAGGATCGCTCGCAAGACCTGGGCATTCTTCGATACCTTCGTTGGTCCGCAGGACCATTGGCTGCCCCCGGACAACTATCAGGAATATCGCGCTGGCGCGCTGGCCCATCGCACCTCGCCCACCAACATCGGGCTGGCGCTGCTGGCAAATCTGTCCGCCCACGACTTCGGCTACATCCCGGCCGGACAACTGGTCGAACGCATCGCCCATACTCTGGAAACGATGGCGAGACTGGAACGCCACCGGGGCCATTTCTACAACTGGTACGACACGCAATCGCTGCGACCGCTGCATCCCTCTTACATCTCGACCGTGGACAGTGGCAACCTGGCGGGCCTTCTGTTGACCTTGCGCCCGGGTCTGATGGCGCTGCTCGATCGCCCGATCCTGGAGACCCGCTGGCTAGACGGCCTGGGCGACACCGTGGAGATCTTGGAGGCGGCCGCAGGCGATGCCGCGCCGGCCACGTTAGCCCAATTCCGAGAGGATCTCGAGTCCGCGCATGATGCCTGGCCGGCTACACTCCCCACAGCGTGGCTCATGGTCGACCGGCTGACGCGCTCCGCCGAGACGGTAGCCGAGGATTTGAAGCGTGAGCTCGAGACCGAGGCAGGTTGGTGGGCAGGGGCGCTCGCCCGGCAATGCCAGGCGGTCCGCGACGAGCTGAAATTTCTCGCGCCGTGGACCGCGTTGCCGCAGAGGCCAGACGGGCTCGGCGACCTCCTTGAAATCAACGTCATGCCGACGCTGCGCGCCCTGGCGGGGCTCAATGTGGCATTGTCGACTCGCCTCTCGAATTCGCCGGAGGCGGACACGGCAACCGCACAGGACATGTGGCTGGCCGATCTGCGCCGGCACGTCGAGCAAGGCAGCGCGCGTGCCCAGGCACGCATCGCGGCCATCCGCGATCTCGCTCTGCAGGCTGGCGAATTCGCGCAGATGGAATGGGGCTTCCTGTATGACAAGGCATCGCGTCTGCTGAGCATCGGCTACAACATGGACGAGCGGCGGCGGGATCCGGGTTACTACGATCTGCTGGCTTCGGAAGCACGGTTGTGCGTGTTCGTCGCCATCGCCCAGGGGCAGCTGCCCCAGGAGAGCTGGTTTGCCCTGGGGCGCCTGCTTGCGACCGCCGGCAGCGAGCCGATTCTGCTGTCGTGGAGCGGCTCGATGTTCGAGTACCTGATGCCGCAACTGTTGATGCCGACTTATGATCACACGCTGCTCGACCAGACCGCCAAGGCGGCGGTAGCGCGGCAGATGGAATACGGCCAGCAGCGCGGCCTGCCCTGGGGTATATCGGAATCCGGCTACAACACGATGGACGTGCATCTCAACTACCAGTACCGCGCCTTCGGCGTGCCCGGCCTAGGACTGAAACGCGGGCTCGCCGAGGATCTGGTCGTCGCGCCCTATGCCTCGGCACTCGCGCTGATGGTAGCGCCGGAGCCCGCCTGCCGGAACTTGCAACGACTCGCCGACGCCGGGGCGGAAGGGCGGTTCGGTTTTCATGAAGCCATCGACTACACCCCAGCACGGCAACGGCGGGGCAAATCCCATGCCCTGGTGCGCTCCTACATGGCTCATCACCAAGGCATGAGCCTGCTCGCTCTGGCCTACCTGCTGCTGGACCGTCCGATGCAAAAGCGCTTTGCATCCGACCCACTGTTCCGGGCCACCCTGCTATTGTTGCAGGAGCGTATCCCCAGAGCCTCGGCGTTCTATGTCCACACCGCCGAGCTCACCGGCATCCAGGCCGGCGTGGTCAGTGCGCAGATGCCGATACGCGTGCTCGAGAGGCCCGATACGCCGGTCCCGGAAGTGCAGTTGTTGTCGAACGGTCGATATCACGTCATGGTCACCCACGTGGGCGGCGGCTACAGCCGATGGAAGGACCTGGCCGTGACGCGCTGGCGCGAAGACGCCACCCGCGACCACTGGGGTACGTTCTGTTACCTGCGCGACGTCGAGAGCGGCGCGGTCTGGACCACTGCATACCAACCCACTTTGCAGCGCGCGCAACATTACGAAGCGATTTTCTCGGAAGGGCGCGCGGAATTTCGCCGTCGCGACGGCGATTTCGACACCCATACCGAAATCGTCATATCGCCGGAAGACGACATCGAGCTGCGCCGGGTGCGCATTACCAACCGTTCCTCCGTGCGCCGGACGGTCGAGGTCACGAGTTACGCGGAGGTGGTGTTGGCAGCCTCCGCCGCCGACGCCCTGCATCCGGCGTTCAGCAATCTCTTCGTACAGACCGAGAACGTCGCAACGCACCGCGCCATCCTCTGCACGCGTCGGCCCCGTTCCCGCGCTGAGCCGGTGCCCTGGATGTTTCACCTGATGGCCGTGCACGACGCGGAGGTCGGAGAGTTCTCGTACGAGACTGATCGTACCCGCTTCATCGGCCGAGGCCGCACCGTCGCTTCCCCCCAGGCCATGGACAACGCCGTGGCGCTGTCCGGAAGCCAGGGCTCCGTGCTGGACCCGGTGGTGGCCATCCGCAGTCGGATCACCCTTGAGCCGGAGCAATCGGCCAGCGTGGACCTGGTTTATGGTATCAGCGACAGCCGCGAGGCGGCTTTGGGTCTGGTCGAGAAATATCAGGATCGGCGTCTCGCCGACCGCGTCTTCGACCTGGCCACGACCCACGCCCAAGTGGTGCTGCGCCAGATCAATGCTGGGGAAGCGGAGGCGCAACTCTATAGCCGCCTGGCCAACTCCGTCATCTACGCCCATGCTTCGCTGCGCGCAGACAGCAGCGTACTCATGCGCAACCGGCGCGGGCAATCCGGCCTGTGGGGCTATGCCATTTCCGGTGACTTGCCTATCGTCTTGCTGCGCATCGCCGATCTCGCCAATATCGAGCTGGTGCACCAGCTCATCCAGGCCCATGCCTTCTGGCGCCTGAAGGGACTGACGGTGGACCTGGTGATTTGGAATGAGGACCGTGCCGGTTACCGGCAGGTGCTGCAGGATCAGATCCTGGGCCTGGTGGCGATCGGCCTCGAAACCCAGGTGATGGACCGGCCGGGCGGCATCTTCGTACGCTCGGCAGAGCAGATCTCGGAGGAAGACCGCACATTGTTCCAAACGGTCGCTCGCGTCATCCTCAGCGACAGCCGTGGGACCCTGGCGGAACAGGTGAACCGCCCCGGTCCGCCGCAAGTGCGCGTGCCGCGCCTCAGGCCCAGCCGGCCCCGACAGGACGAGACGCCCGCCGCCTTCGAACTACCGCGGCGCGATCTGATCCTGTCCAACGGCATCGGGGGATTCACGCCGGATGGGCGCGAGTACGTCATCACCACCACGCCCGGGCAGATCACACCGGCGCCGTGGGTGAACGTGCTGGCCAATGAGCGCTTCGGCAGCGTCATCTCGGAGAGCGGCCAGACCTATACCTGGGGCGAGAACGCCCACGAGTTTCGCCTCACGCCCTGGCACAACGACCCGGTATCCGACCCGAGCGGGGAAGCCTTGTACCTGCGCGATGAGGAAAGCGGCCATTTCTGGTCGCCCACGCCGCTACCCAGGCGCGGTGCAACACCCTACGTCAGCCGGCACGGCTTGGGCTACAGCGTGTTCGAGCATACCGAGGGTGGCATCTACTCCGAGCTGTGGGTCTATGTGGCCCAGGATGCGGCGGTCAAGTTTTCCGTGCTCAAGGTGCGTAACGCTTCCGGCGGGCCGCGCCGGCTTTCCGCCACGGGCTACGTGGAATGGGTGTTGGGCGACCTGCGGCCGAAATCGGCCATGCACGTGATCACCGAAGTCGATCCCTACAGCGGCGCACTGTACGCGCGCAACCCGTACAATACCGAGTTTCCCGACCGAGTCGCCTTCTTCGATGTGGACGACGCCAACCGGACCGTTAGCTGTGACCGCGCTGAATTCATTGGCCGCAACGCCAGCCTGGAGAATCCGAGGGCGATGGCGCGCACCCACCTATCCGGCAGATTGGGCAGCGGTTTTGATCCCTGCGCCGCGATCCAGGTGGGCTTCGATCTGGCCGACGGCCAGGAGCGCGAGATCACCTTCAGGCTCGGCCTGGGGGGAATACCGGGCGGCGACGACGCCAACCATTTGGTGCATCGCTTCCGGGGCGCCGGCGCTGCGCAGCGTGCCCTGGAAGCGGTCTGGCAGTACTGGAATCACACCTTAGGCGCAGTCCATGTGGAAACGCCCGATGAGTCGCTCAACGTGCTGACCAACGGCTGGCTGCTGTACCAGACCCTTGCGTGCCGCCTGTGGGCGCGCAGCGGCTATTACCAGTCGGGCGGCGCCTTCGGCTTCCGCGACCAGTTGCAGGATGCGATGGCGCTGGTACACGCCGAGCCCCAACTGCTGCGTGCCCAGCTGCTCCTGTGCGCCGGCCGCCAGTTCCAAGAAGGGGATGTCCAACACTGGTGGCATCCGCCCTCCGGCCGGGGCGTGCGTACCCATTGTTCCGATGATTACCTGTGGCTGGCTCTGGCGACCTGCCGTTATGTGCTGAGCACCGGCGACACCGGCGTGCTGGATGAACCCGTTGCGTTCTTGGAAGGCCGCCCGCTCAATCCAGACGACGATTCCTACTATGATCTGCCCGCCTCCTCCGAGGCCGCAGAGAGCCTGTACCAGCACTGTGTGCGGGCCGTCCGGCGCGGACTTGAGCTTGGCCCCCACGGCCTGCCACTGATCGGTTCGGGTGACTGGAACGACGGCATGAACCGGGTGGGCATCCAGGGCAAGGGGGAAAGCGTGTGGTTGGGCTTTTTCTTGTACGAAGTACTCCGCCAGTTTGGCGCGCTGGCTCGCCTGTACCATGACCCCGCGTTCGCCGAATTTTGCGCGGCCGAAGGTAGGCGCTTGGGTGAGAACATTGAGCAGCACGGCTGGGACGGCGCCTGGTATCGCCGCGCCTACTTCGACGACGGTACGCCCCTCGGGTCGGCGGACAACATCGAATGCCAGATCGATTCGATCTCGCAAAGCTGGGCTGTGCTCTCCGGTGCGGGTGCTGTCGAACGCACGCGCAGGGCCATGGGTGCGGTGGACGAGCGGTTGGTGCAACGTGGGCCCGCGCTCATCCAGCTGCTCGATCCCCCCTTCGACCAGTCGGACTTGGATCCGGGCTACATCAAGGGCTATGTGCCGGGCGTGCGCGAGAACGGCGGCCAGTACACCCATGGCGCCATTTGGGCGGCGATGGCGTTTGCGGCCTTAGGCGACAGTCGGCGCGCCTGGGAACTCACCACCATGATCAACCCGGCGAACCATGCAAAATCACCGCAGGCCATCGCGACCTACAAGGTGGAGCCGTATGTCATGGCAGCCGACGTCTATGCGGTGGCGCCCCACACCGGCCGCGGCGGGTGGACCTGGTACACCGGCTCGGCTGGCTGGATGTACCGGCTCATCATGGAATCCCTGCTGGGCCTACGGCTGGAAGTGGACCGGCTGCATGTCGCGCCTTGCCTACCCACCCACTGGGGAGGGCTGAAGATCCACTATCGTTACCGAGAGACGGTCTATCATATCAACATCACGCAAACGCCGACCGGCGATGATGGGAGGAGCGGCGTGATGGGCGTGACAGTCGATGGCGTCGAGCAGGACGACCCGATTATTCCTCTGGTCGACGACCACTGGGAACACACCGTGGAAGTGCGCGTGTCGGGGGTATGAGGTCGTGCCCCAGGGCATATTGACCCGCGGTGGGCACCGGATTTAACGGTAGGGCGATTTTCCATGCGGCGTCTCAACATTTAGCCATATCACCGAGTACCTGTTCGCCAATCCCGTGTCGCTGCTGCTGACACATCGGCTGCTGTTGCGCCCCAGGGAGAACCACGCTGCCAAGGCGGAATTTCGGTGATTAACGACCCACCGCAGGAACAAAGGGACGCCGCCTGATCCGGCGACGAGTTGGACAACATATGCCAGTTTGACAATAGCTCGCCTCAGTGTGGCAGCAGTTGCGTTCGGCCGACGCGCAGGACGAAACCCGACGGATGCACGGCGTTGTCGCTCAACCCGCTGGAACTCGCTGACTACCTCGCCACGCCGATCCGACCGCCACACAAATCTGAGATAGAGTGACCTGCGTACAGATGGAAAGCTCTACCTCACACCCAGAACCGGTCATTCGCAAGTGCGACTAATGCCGGTCATCGTTTGGACTCCACATCGTAGCGATGGAAGACAACCATTTATCGTAACAACCGGATCGTTCGCATCATCGAGCTAAATCCACTGACAGAGGATGCGCAGTGTCCCGCACTCCTCTTGTAACCTCGTTCCCCAAGTGACGAGGCGTGTAATCGTAAAGAGCATGTACAAAGGCGAACGATTTAACAGTATCAGTCATCTCGTGGGCGCTTCCCTCGCGCTCGCGGGCGGCGCTGTGTTAGTAGCCTATGCCGCCATGGGTGGCGATTCCAACAAGATCGTGAGCTACAGCGTTTACGGAGTTACTCTGTTTCTGCTCTATCTCATCTCCACTCTCTATCACAGTCTACCGGGCCCGGCGAAAAGGGTTTTCCGAGTGCTGGACCACCAGGCCATCTATCTTCTGATCGCAGGGACCTATACCCCGTTCATAATGGTGGCGCTCAAGGGTGCGCTGGGCTGGTGGATGTTTGGAGCAATCTGGGGACTAGCGGTGTTCGGTATAATCTTGGACGCTCTGCCGCGCCGGGGGCCACGAGTGGTTCCAATGATTGTCTACTTGGTCATGGGCTGGCTTTGTGTGTTCGCTCTGGACCCGATCGTCGCCGCCCTGCCGCCGGAGGGCTTCGGTTGGCTGCTAGCGGGTGGGATTTTCTATACCTCGGGTATCGTCTTTTTCGTCCTTGACCAGCGGTACCCGTGGTGCCATGGGATCTGGCACCTGTTCGTAATCGCCGGCAGCGTTAGTCACTATTTCTCGATTTTGCTCTTGTATTAATGAGTCCA
>JBAPTW010000015.1:0-12103 GCA_049282355.1 Gammaproteobacteria bacterium
GAGCGCGACAGACTAAGGCACTCACGACATTCGTAAGAAAGCTTCTTAGAAGCTGTTTTAAAAACTACTGCGCTTGCCATAGCGGTGTTGCGCGGCGGCTCAGAATCCTCATGTACTCCCTTGTACACTCCGGTTCCTCGCCACCGTGCGCCTTGCTCTGGCGGTGCTCGCGACATTTTTAAAACAGCTTCTTAGGGCGAGGCTGCACCCGCAGCAGCGCCAACGACAGGTTTGTCGTTCACCGGACTTGGCTCTTTGTTCGGCGCAGCCGCGGCTCCATCTTCGGGGTAGGGTGGAAGACCCCCGTCGGAATCCTCCGGCGGTCGCGGCGTATAACCCGCCATGATGTCATCGATTTGCTCACTGGTGAGCGTTTCATATTGAACGAGCGCGGCGGCCATAGCGTGCAGTTTGTCGAGATTGCTGCTGAGCAGCTCGCGCGCACTTTGGTAACTTCGTTCTATGGTTGCGCGCACCTCCTCATCGATACGCCGTGCTGTTTCGTCTGAAACCTGCTTGCGCTGTGTGACCGCTTGCCCTAAGAACACTTCTCCCTCGGCCTCATTATAAGCCAGCGGCCCGAGCGCTTCCGAAAAGCCCCATTTGGTGACCATATCGCGAGCGATGGCGGTTGCTCGTTCGATGTCATTTTGCGCGCCCGTCGTCACCGCCTCGCGCCCAAATATAAGCTCTTCGGCCACGCGTCCCCCAAAAAGACTGGCAAGTTGGCTCTCCAGCTGCCGCTTGCTGGCGCTGTAACGGTCACGTTCAGGCAAGAACAACGTGACGCCGAGCGCCCGCCCCCGGGGGATAATGCTGACCTTATGCACGGGATCGTGTTCTGGCACCAGCCGCCCCACGATGGAGTGCCCCGCCTCATGATAAGCCGTGAGTCGCTTGTCCGCTTCGCTCATCACCATCGAGCGGCGCTCCGTGCCCATCATGATCTTGTCCTTAGCGCGTTCAAACTCCACCATACTCACCAGACGTTTGTTTGCACGGGCGGCAAAAAGCGCCGCTTCGTTAACGAGATTGGCAAGATCAGCACCGGAAAACCCGGGCGTGCCCCGAGCCACAACGCGCGCATCGACATCGGTACCAAGCGGTACTTTGCGCATGTGCAATTTTAGGATGTGCTCGCGACCAGTGACGTCTGGTAGCGGCACCACGACCTGGCGGTCAAACCGGCCTGGGCGCAACAGCGCGGGGTCGAGTACGTCGGGACGGTTCGTGGCTGCAATCACGATAATGCCCTCGGTCCCCTCGAACCCGTCCATCTCGACCAACAGCTGGTTCAGTGTCTGTTCCCGCTCATCGTGTCCGCCACCCAGGCCCGCACCCCGACGCCGGCCGACGGCGTCAATTTCATCGATAAACACGATGCACGGGGCTTGCTCTTTTGCCTGTTTAAAGAGATCGCGCACTCGCGATGCGCCCACCCCGACAAACATCTCCACAAAATCCGAGCCCGAGATCGAAAAGAAGGGCACTTTTGCCTCGCCTGCAATAGCACGCGCCAGTAAGGTCTTACCAGTACCCGGCGAACCAACCATCAACACACCGCGAGGGATGCTGCCGCCCAACTGCTGAAACCGCGCTGGATCCTTGAGGAAAGCAACGATCTCCCCCACTTCATCACGGGCCTCATCGACCCCTGCGACGTCGGCGAGCGTGACTTTTACCTCATTTTCCCCGAGCTTTCGAGCACGGCTCTTACCGAAGGCAAAAATGCCCCCGCTGCGTCCCCCGCCACCTTGCATTCGACGCATGAGGTAAATCCACGCACCAATGAGAAGCGCCATAGGCAACAATGAAGCCAGAAGCTGACCGAGGAAGCTTGGTTTTGTTGGAGGCACTGACGAAATGCTCACATTGTGCTCCAGCAATTCGCCGATCAATCCTGGATCGTCAGGGCTGTAAGTAATGAAAGGCTTACCGCTTTGATCCATACCGCGTATCTTCTGCCCCTCGATACGAACTTCGCGAACGTTGCCCTCCCTTACCTGTGCTAGGAATTCTGAGTAGCTGGTCCCGGATGCCACGCCCTGCGGCTCGCTGCCATTGCTCAGGAGGGAAAGCAGCATCATGGCAAGTAACAACCCACCTAACAGTTTCAGCGTATTTGCATTCATTATGTCTCTTCCGCGACTGTCTACATAATCTGTTAAGTTACGAAATTTCGACACCTTCAGCATGACTGAGTTCACAGACGGCCGCTCATTGCATTTTTACCTCTGAACGGTTAATGCGCACGGAACGATGACCATGGCCGCAAATCCAAAAGGATGCCCCGCGTTTGAGTGCTTCTCAATCTTGGTGCCGCGTCATTTCAACATCTTACGCCTGATCAATAGATCTCGCCCTGCATCCGTAAAGTCACTTGGTGGGAGTCCTTGCTGGTTTTCGGAGAACCCGCCGTGCTGGTAATCCCTCTCAAACGGACTGTCGGACCCCCTCGTGGGCTTCACCGCTTACTGGCCAGAAACAATGGAGCCATCGAGGTGGTATCAATGGCTAATAATTCTTTATGAGAACGAATTTTATTTTCGATATCATTCTCAAAACAATTGCGCATTATCTCATGCAAATACCTTTTATTCATCGTTAAGCTTGGCGGCAGCGAAATTTTTGGCGCTGAAAGTTGGCTTGAGCTTTACGATCACCGACAATGAGAATGGGTGTCTACTAGGCATACCTAGAGAGCCACATCTTAGTTTCCTTGCATAGAGAGTAAAGAAAAGGAGAAGAAAATGGCTGACAAAAGTATCAACAAGAGCCGCAGACACGCTGTTCGAATGATGCTTGCAAGTCTTGCATCGGTTCCCCTAATCAACCTCGTGAACATAGCCGCGGCACAAGCGGAAGACTTGCCCCATCTTGACGAGGACGATCCATCGGCAAAGGCTTTGAACTATGTGCACGATGCGAGCAAAGCCAACCGTGTCGATAAAGGGGGGGCACCAGCCAGCGAACAGTTCTGCCACAACTGCCAGTTTGTTCAGGCGGCCGAAGGCGAGTGGCGACCCTGTGCGCTTTTCCCCGGTAAGGCTGTGAACGAAAATGGCTGGTGTATGTCCTGGATGCCGAAAGCGTCATAGTTAAACCACCTCGTTAAACCACCTCTCTGGTCGCAACACTGACCCGCCGGAGCAGTTTGACCGGCGGGTCTGGTGAAATTTTCTTGCAAATGATATCCGCCCCGCTCCCGGCTGTTACGCAAACGTTATCGCGTAGCGGCAGTTTTTAAACGCTCACATCTTTCCCCACCTCACGCGTTGTTACCCGCGCGTTACAAAAACGCAGCCTCCTATTGCCGAGTAATTACACGACATACATCGAGCGGTTACAGCTATTGGATAGCATGAACATGTAAATACACTGGAGGCATTCGGCGATGCCGTATGCTCTTATATTCATGTATTTCACGGCTTGCAAGGAGCACGCTGTTCCATTGATACAGCAAATTTGCATCATCAAGCCCAACTGACGAAATGACTTTCAGTAACGGCTACCAGCACCACGTTACGGTAGGAGGGGATCATTAGCCTCACCAGCTAAAGGATTGGACATCGGATGACCCTCGCGCCACCGCATGTACAGGGAGGGCAACGGTGTGTGCAACATGCCGCACGAAACGAAAATCTCTGACCACGCCCAAAGAACGTGGTTTGCTAGTTGGGAATGGCAGTCAAGCACTAAACTAAGTCAGTTTCGACGCTGACCCGACTTGCGACTTGTGGATTTGAAGATGGCGGAACGCGGCGCATACGAATTAATCCGCGCTTCCTAGGTCAGCTGCAGGAGTTCCTCTCTGCTGCGCTCTTCGGCAAAAAGTATTTGTTCAATAGCATCGTAGAGCTCCTCGTCGTGCTCGCGCAGCAGGGGAAGAATTTCCTGATAGGCGGCCACGGATTGCCTCTCGGTCTTGAGCGCCTCTTCCAGCATCAGTCGGTAATCTGTCGTATGCTGTATGGGCTGTGCTGCTCGCTCGGTAACTGCGACACCGCCCAATCTGGCAATCGCATCGCGTACCGTAGTGGCATGCGTCACCGACTCGCTCGCTTCAGCTTCAAAAAATGGCTTTAGGTGCAACCGATGAATGCCCCGCACATAGGTCGCGTAGTGCGCATACATCGCTTGTGCTCGAAGCTCCCAAGCCAGCGCTTCGTTCAGTCGATCTATCAACCCTTGATTATTCCCCGCTGCTGTCACTCACCCATCCTTTTCCAGCTATCTGTTGCCTATATATTGTGTCAGCATTGCCCGTACTAAACACAACTTCGTTATTTCTAGTGCATACTGCCTTGAACCGCCCTCTCGCAACCCGCAGTCAGTGCGTCATATAGAGGGTGCTTAAGCTTTTTAAGCTCACTGCTAGCGTTCTAGCGGCGTTTACTTTCGTGATCTTCTCGGCCGGCGGCTTAGTTTGGCCTGGCTCCAATATAGCTCAGTAACACCATGCATGTCGCGATGCAAGAAACCCGCGGACAGAAACACATTCCGCCCGAAAAGCCATACGCCGGTTCTACGTACGTAAGGCTTACCCACGAGCAGACCCCACCAGCCAAGCGCAGTTATCCTATGGTATTGCGCTTATTCATCCAAACCCTGCTGTTCTGCCTCAAATAAAAATCCCGCGAGCTCGTGATGACCCTCTTCTGTAGCGCATTGGGCAATTTCCATCCAGGGTGCATTGCGATCGATGGCGGCAGCGGTTTTGCTTGTATCCGGAAGCTGTTTTCGAACAGCCATGACATGATCTCGCGCGATGGAAACGATGTCCTCGATTGACGGCGGGATTTCGCCTTCAATCCACTCTCTTTCTTCGTCTATAAAACGCTCTTCATCGTTTCTTGATAGGTCAACCATCTTTTATTTACTCCTTACTATCAGATTATCGGCATCTCTCAGCCTCAGAGGCCGCCCACCAACGGTTTAGGTCGTGAAAGGGGCCATTGCCTCATGTCAGGGTTCCCGAAGAATGGTAAACGATGCGTTTCGGTTATGCTCCGCTTCAATGATGGTTAATTGACTGAAATCAAGGCGAAGGATTCGTGGCTGCCACGGGCATGCGAAAATGAGAACCATCATTGGCTACAAACAAAGTGTGACCTGGAATGCCGCCAGCGTCCTGCAATTGGCTAGACGAGCTTAGAGTGCACAGCAGCACAGGCGCACAACGGCACCACCCCTATTGTTACAAGGTACTGGCTTCCATGTGCTTGAGTGTCAAGGGTGGGCCGAGCTGCCCCGCTTCGTGATAGGCGATAACTTATGAGTCACCGAGTTGGGCGACTCGATTGCGCAAGGCATCGGCTATGCGTTCGTGGGTGAGTCCGTCACCGGCTTCTCCGGCCAATTGCTCCGGCGTGACAACTGGGCCGATGGTTATCCTGACTGGATGGCGTTGAGGCCAACGGTGCCCCCGAGGCAGGACTTCGTAGGTTCCTTGGATGTGCACGGGCACAACCGGGGCGTGTCCGGCCAGCACCAGCATGCCGACGCCCGGCTGAAAACGCTGAAGCCTTCCATCTGCGGAGCGGGCCGCCTCGGGAAACCAAATTAGATTCTTGCCGCTCTGCAACACGCTCACGCCCAGGGCGAGGTTGGACAGCGCACCGCGCGCCGGATCCACAGGAACAACACGCGTGGCGCGGCTGAGCCAGCGCATAAGCGCGTTGCGGAACATGATCCCCGACCAGCCCGTCCAGTAACTATTGGCAAGGTGCCGAGGCGGCAGGGAAGCTGCCAGAAGGGGCGGGTCCAGCAGGCTGAGGTGGTTTGGGGTTAACACATACGGGCCTTCTGCGGGCAAGTGCTCTATCCCTCGAACCTCCAGCTTCCATAGACGCGGAGCGATGAGGCGGTTCATTTTAAGCAGCCCCTCTCCTGCCAACCGTGTCCAGGCACCTCTGGGCGCGAGCCAGCGCCGCTGCTCCTCTTGCAATAGCGCATGCGGCTGGCGGAGGCGCTCGATCAAATCTTCGGGGAAGACCGCTTCCTCCGCCGGACCCGATTCTGCCACTGCCTGCAACAGATCCCGCACGGATTCAATGCGACCGATAGCATCCTCGTTCAGATCCGTACCGGTCTGTTCGCGCAGTTCCAGGGTCAGCGTGACCCACTGCATGGAATCCACAGAAAGATCATGCTGCATATCGGTGTCGGGCGCCAGACGCACATCCGAAAATCGTTCGCACAGCCACTGCCATGTCTGACTTGCGGCCGGGTGCTCCAGAATAGCCCGATCTTCCGCAGACCAGCGGTCCAAGGAAAGGGGGCCACGTTGTTCTCCCCAGTGCTCCCCTTCGCTGCCGCCGGCCTGCTCGTATCTTTGTTTCAGCTCGTGGCGTCGAAGCTTGCCGAGGCGCGTCTTGGGCAGGGGATCGAGTGTGAGGCGATAGGAGCCGATGCGGTGATGAGTCGGCAGCCGGCGTGAGTTCAGCCGAATATCTTTGCCCACTCGCTCCCGCAGATCGGGCAGTGAATCCTTCGCTCCTCCCTCAGGGACGACTAGTGCCACCAGGGCGTCATCGCGCTGGAGCACGCCGATTTCCTTGATGCTCGCGCCGGCGCTCAATACCTCCTCGACGTAATCGGGACGGATGTTCTCGCCACCGCCGAGCACAATGGTGGCGGAGCGGCGCCCTGTAACATACAAGAAACCATCGGCTAGGTAACCGAGATCGCCAGTGCGAAAAAAACCCTCGTCGGTGAATGCGTTGCGGCTTGCTTCGGGAAGGTTAAGATAGCCGGCAAAGACATTGAGACCTTTCGCCAGGATCTCGCCGTGTTCGTAACCCTGTTCGGGCGAAGCGATGCGCAGCCGAACGCCTTTCAAGGGTTGACCTGCACTGTCGAGCCGGCCCTCTCCCGGTCTGTGGAAGGTTAAGATAGGCGAGGTCTCGGTGAGGCCGTAACCCGTGAGGACCGTCCACCCCAGCGCCTCCAGCTGGCGCGCCAGACTGGGATCCAGGGCCGCTCCCCCCGAAACCACGGTGCGCAACGACGGCCCAAAGCGGCGATGCAAAGGAGCAAATAGCCGGCGCCCGAGGCGAAGCCCGATAAAGCGGCGAAGCGTCCACGAGAGGTTGATTCCCAGCCGGAAAACTGTGCCTCCAATTCGTCCCAGCCGGCTTTCCATTGCCGTCAACAACGCCGCATAGAGCCGGGGTACCCCGATGATGGCGGTTGCCTCGGCATCCTGTAGCGCCCGGATGATCTGCGGGCCGGTGAGGGCGTGGGGCAGGATGATGGGAACCCCCGCCGCCAGGGCCAGCATCATACCCACTACGAAGGGGTATACGTGGTGCAGCGGCAACGGCATTAGAAGCCGCTCATCCTCTTGGATCAGCCCCTCCTGCAGCAGGGCGCGCAAATTGGAAGTCAAATTATCATGGGTAAGCGCAACACCTTTCGGCCGTCCAGAAGTACCCGACGTATAGAACAGCACCGCAGGGTCTGGCGGTTCCAGCCTCGGCAGCCGATCCCCCTTTTCCTTGAGGAAATGCCGCCATCCGCGTTCGGCTTCATCGGGAACATCCAGCACAATCGGCTCGATACCTTTGCCCGAACCGAGCTTGCGCACCCGTTCCACGAGTCCCGCGTCCGTGAACATCCAGCGAGCGCCGCTGTCCTCGAGGATATGCTTCAGATCCTCGTCCCCCATCTGCACGTCGATGGGTACCGGAACCGCGCCGCTGTCAAGCAGGGCACAACAAGCGATGATCCACTCGGGACGATTACCCGCCAACAGGCCGACGCGCTCCCCCGCACCGACGCCGGCGGCCGCGAGGCCGTTCGCCAGGCGCCGCGCGCAGACAATGATCTCTGTAAATGTCCAGCGTTTCGCACCGTTGTCGCTGAAAGCGATAATGGCGGGCCGGTCGCCGTACTGCGCCGCCGAGTGAAGCAATTCCTGCAGGGTTGTGAACGCTAACATAGATCAGGCGCTCACTGACATGCACCCACAAAACAAGCTCAAATCTGTCGCTCTTAGCGTTGAGGAAGAAATATTTACGGGACGTCTCCCATCCATTGCTCTCGCCACGTTAGGTCTCGAAGAACGATAGTCTATGGCTGCACCGGTGCGGTCTTAATTGGGGAAAACCCGCACGGCTTCTTCCCCACAGCTGGTCTATAGGATGCGCCGCTCAGGCTTTGCTTTCAGTGATTTAGCTGGCCCTCGCCCTCATCCAAGATGCTATTCCCTAGAACGGTTATGCGGCCGCGAAAGTGCGTGATTAATGTGAGGGTTGATCCTAATTGTTACCGTTTCATAACCCGAGTAATAATATTTAACTTACCCATTGTCCGGGAGTTACACATGCCAACTGTACATCAAATATTTTAGTGATTTTAGAAAATCGGGTCATGTTAACGTTGTTTTAAACTCACATATTGAGAAACTATTATGCCATTTACTCCGACGGATCCTATAAAAATTATCCTTGCCATTCTGCTACCGCCGCTTGGCGTATTCTTCGAAGTTGGGCTTAAATGGCCATTTTGGATTAATATTATATTAACTTTGCTTGGGTACATTCCCGGGATTATTCATGCGCTTTACGTGATTTTCAAGCGTTAAAAACTGGCTAAGCAATACTCAGATATCCGAGCGTTAGGGTAAATACCTATTTTGCATGAAGCATGCTGAGGTGATAATGGAATCATAAATAATCGGACACGCGCCGCAAGGATTGTTCTTAATAAAGACAATGAGGCGCGCAGCGTACTTGTGGTGAAGTTTGTCCTGTTATTATCACACATAGACTTTAATTTAGTCATGAGGAGGGGACCAATGAAGATATCCCGATCGAGAAAGACGGCGCTCGTGGCGCTTTCGTTTTCACTGCCTGCCTTCTGGGGTGCCCTGGGCGCAGCGCAGGCTCAGCCCCAGTCGCCTTCAGCGGCGCCATCAAAGCAGGGAGAGCAACAGGCGCAAGGCAGTATAGAGCAAGAGTTTCGCGAGATGGATCGCAACGGGGACGGTTACCTGACGATGGATGAGCTGACCCCGGAGTTTCACCGCATGATTGGGCCGATGGGTATACCCCAAATCGACCGCAATCGCGATCGCCGGTTGAGCCAAGAGGAATATGCGCAGGCCATGCAGATAGCCGAACAGCAGGGCCTGCGGCCCCCGTTGCAGGTCCAAGTGCAGCAGCCCCAGCCCGAGGTGCGCGTGCAGCAGCAAGCACCGAAGGTGCAGGTCAGCGAGGACCAAGAACAGGTGCAAGTCCAACAGCGACCGCCTCAGGTGCGCGTCCAAGAGTCGCAACCGCAGGTCCAAGTAAGGCAGCCCCAACCCGAGGTCACGGTCGCACAACCGCCGCCGAAGGTGCGGGTGTCGGTGGAGCAGCCGCAACCGCAGGTCGAGGTCAAGCAACCAAAGCCTCAGGTCGACGTCAAGCAAGCGAAGCCCGAGGTGTCGGTGCAGCAGCCCCAGCCGAAAGTGACGGTCAAGGAGCAAAAGCCCGAGGTGTCGGTGCAGCAGCCCCAGCCCGAAGTGTCGGTGCAGCAGAAAAAGCCCGAGGTAAAGGTTATCCAACCCAAACCCGAGGTGATCGTGCAACAGCAACAGCCAGATGTTCAGGTGTCCCAGGCGCAGCCTGAGGTCGATGTGAAGCAGAAGCAGCCGGAAGTCGAAGTGCAGCAGGCACAGCCGCAGGTCGATGTGAAGCAGGCGCAGCCGCAGGTCTCGGTGTCACAGCAAAAGCCGCAGGTGACCATTAAAGAGCAGGGTCAGCCGCAGATTGTGACCGATCAGGGCACGCAAGATTCATCTCAAAGACAGGCCAAAGCCGAGCCGTCGCAAACTGGCCAAGTAGAGCAGGGTAAGGCGCAGACAAGTCAGACCAACCGCGCCTTGTGGAATCTGACGCCCGACCAGATCACGGGCAAGAGCGTCTACAACAATCTCGGCCAGGAGATCGGCGACATTAAAAAACTGGTGCAAGGTCCGCAAGGTCAAGAGCTAGCGGCGGTCGTCAGTGTCGGCGGTTTCTTGGGGCTCGGCCAAAAGCAGATTGTCGTGGACATGAGTAAACTGTCCGTCGATCAAAATCGGTTGATCTTGGATACCCGCCGGTCCGAAGATCAGTTGGAGAATCGGCCCGCGTACAATGCGCGCCAGTACCAGGACCTCCCTTCGACCCAGGAGACGATCGGTCAGTTAATGCAAAGCGGCCGGTAGCGTCGCCAGAGCGTGCCGGGGGCAGGGGGACAAAGGAAAGCCGCCTGCCCCCTTATGCTTTTGTAAACCTATAACTACTGAAGGTTTAATGGAGGCAGAACTCATGCCGGTCGAGCGGGACCAGTACGGCTATCTGGAAGATCCCGGCCAATGGAGCCGGGAGATGGCGGCCACTTTGGCTCAGGCGCAGGGAATTGAAACCCTTACCGCCGAGCACTGGAAAGTCATCGACTACCTGCGCCAGCATCATTTGGCACACGGTACCCTCCCGCCGATGGAGCAGATATGCCACGCCATCGGCTTAAAGGACGACTGCATACGCCACCTCTTTCGGGGACCGAACAGAGCCTGGATAATTGCTGGCCTACCCAACCCCGGCGAAGAAGCCAGGACCTATATGCTCAATGAAGAGCCACCCGAATGAGGCCGCTCGGAACATCACTCGCCGGGTAGCGCACCGTTCGCTCAAGCGACAGGGGATCCTCATCAGGCTACTCGGTTTTGGGGCTTGCCGCACAAGAAGGCTTCGATGTTTTGCTGCGTCATTCCTCTGCGATACCCTCCCCAAGGGCATTCGCCGTCAAGAACTGACGATAGGCCGAGGCCGTGGTGGCGAAACCGCCGAGAATTCGAATGCCTGCTTCCCGCAGCGCCCCGATCATCTCCCCCAGGGAGGCGTTCTTTCCGCCGACGCGGTCGGTATTGGAGCATCCGAGATCAAAAAGCCAGCAAACGAGGGGCCTCTTTATCTGTCGTGGGCGGGGCTTCCATCATTTTTTCTAGTTCTCGCGACGATGGGCATTGTCGAACACTTTCAGTATCAAGAGCTGACCCTTCGTTTGCGTTGAAGTATGGCACATAACACGGCTAGGGACTCCAGGGTGCGGGCGATGCTCTCGGGTGCCGTGGGGGTGGCCAGCAGGTGGAGATGGTTGGTTATCAGCACGTAGGCATGGATGCCAAACCTGTGTCGGGATGCGCTCTCTTTTAACCCATCGTGCTACACCTAATAGTTCGCCGGGTCGGCGAAGGTCGCTTGTCGGTTGTTACCGCGCTGGATGATATGCCGCGGAACCTCAGCAACGACATAGCGAGGTAGGCGCACCATAACCTTGTATCCCTGTGGAGAACATGAAAGTCAGTGTACTAACAAAGAGTCTGACCCCAATTGTTGTGCGTGTGCGGGTTGATTGCATCGTTAGGGCTAATGGCCTAGGATGTACGGTACTACCGTACATCCTAGAGGACGTAACAGTGGATACCATCAGCGTCAACCAGTTTCGAGATAACCTGAAAAGATTTGTAGAACAAGTAATTAGCCAGCACATACCCATTAAGGTAACCCGCCGAAATGGTAAAGATTTTGTGGTTATTAGCGCAGAAGATTGGGAACGAGAGCAGGAAACTCTTTTTGTTCTCCAGAATTCCAGTTTGATGAAGCAGATTGCCGAGTCAGCCCGGACACATGCGGAGCGTTCCGGATACACACCAACGGATGAGGAAACCAATGAGATCCTTGGTGTTTGAAGGTAAAACATGGGCAACCTATGAAGAACTCAGAACACGCGATAAAGGCTTGCACAAAACGCTTTGCGTTATCCTCAAGGAGATGCTCCGGAATGATCCGGCTACCGGAACAGGCAAACCCGAAGCCCTTCGCCAGAACCTGAGCGGTTTTTGGTCGCGCCGACTTAGCCAGAAGGACCGAGTGATATACAAGTTTGACGAGCACTACATATATATTTTTGCTATCGGTGGCCACTACAAGTGACGTGGGCGAATAGGGGTCGGACTGTGGTGGTCCCCTCTGTTTTCGTGTTTCGGTGATCCCGCTTTTTTGGGCTGACCTCTTGGTAACGGCGTCGCCCGCTGCCGGGCAAGCGCGGCTATCTCGGCTCGAAGTTGGTC
>JBAPTW010000016.1:0-14593 GCA_049282355.1 Gammaproteobacteria bacterium
CGCGCGCCGTTATCGAGTGCGGCGCGAGGCCAAGGGCCTTCTCGTAATGATCTTTTGCATCCTTGGGGCGCTCTTCGTGATTGGCCAGAGCGCCTCGCAGTAGCCAATAGGATGCTGTTCCTTCAAACAAATGGGGTTCTTCCAAGGCCAGTGCTTCGAGCCGTCGCAGTTCTTCCCAAAGCTGGGCTTGTTGCGCCGCCTCCATGGCAGCGATGAGATACGCAGGCTTGTGGAATTCTCGCCAACTCTGTTCGGCGATGGTCATGGAGAGCTCGATCGCGCCGCTGGCACGTACCAATGGCAAAAGACGCTCCACGGGCCGCGAATCATTCGACCGCGTCTGCCACAAAACGTGGTAAGCTTGTTGCGCGTCGCGATGGGCACCAAGCTCCCATGCGAGGCGGGCGTAGAGCTCCCAGAAAGTTTTGTGCTCGGCAGGTGTCTTGGCCGCCTGGCGGCGAAGCAGCTCGAGGGCGTCCGCAGGCCGATTGAGCTGCCACAAAATCTCGGCTCGTTTTTCGATCGTCTTGCTGTCTGCGGGAAACTGCTGGGCGCTCCGGTGCTGCACCACGAGCGCGGCATCAAGGTCGCCTATCCGCTCCTGCAGAACCGAGAGCCTATCCCAGGCGAAGCGTCTCTTGGGATGGCATTTCAGGTACGTCTCCAGGGCGTCAATAGCGCTTTCTGGTTCGCCGAGCGCTTCTTGCGCATCGACCAGAACATTGATCTCGGCGACTTTCAGACAGTGTTGCTTGCTCTTGCGCGCAAGCACGTCGGCAACCGCGTCGAACTCATGTAATTGCCGAGCGATGGTCACCGCTTGGGTGGTCGCTTCTTCGGAAGCCACTGTGTGCGCCAGCTGCATCCAATGAGTGAGCGCAAGTCTTGGTTGCCCGGCCCACTGGGCAATGCGTGCCACCCGTGTGCGCAGCGCGACATCCGTTGGACGCTGGCGCAAAAGTGATTGACCAATGGCAAGGGCGCGGGTGAGATTACCCACACCGAGCTCGAGATCGAGCTGTCGCTCCAGGGCCCGCTCATCGTTTGGGTGCGAAGCCAGATAGCGCGCCCCCCAGTCCCTGGCTTGCGCTGCGTGTCCTCCTGCCAAGGCGAGGCGCACGGCAAAGTCCGCGATACGCCGGGGGATATCGTCCGGCAGTCGGCGCGCATAGGTTTCCAGCCAATCGAGAGTGGCATTGCTATCGTCGGCGGCTAGCTCCAGCTCGAACTGCCTGTCCAGCGCTGTATCGTTCAAGGGACCGATCTCTAAGTAACGTCTTCCCCAGTCGCGAGCCTGCCGGGAGGACTGCTGAGAGGTGGCGATGCGGATACCGCGCTCGAGCAGGGCACGAGAGGCGGGGAAGCGTTCGATATATGCTTCGGCCCTTCGCAGGGCTTTTGCTCCGGAGTCAGCGCCGAGCAGTGCATCCAATTCCTGCAGGGCGTAAGCTTCCGCGGAGCGATTAGACTCGTCGATTGCGTTTCGTACATCGGCAGCGACCACCCGCCAATCGGCACTCGCGAGCTGCAGGGGAGGTGTCTCGCGATCGCGCCAGAATGCCCCGGAGCCCGCCATACGCTCCACCAGCCGTCCAAAAAGCTCTGCTGCCAGCATCGGCTGCTCGAGCTCTAGGCACCATTGCGCCAGCCGCTCGAGCTCAGCAATGGTGATGGGTTGTTGCGCCAGCAAGCGGATGCCTTGTAGCAATTCCTGCAATACTCGGGATCGGTGTGCAGTGTTCGTAGGCAAGCTGTAAAAATATTCTCGCTGTAGCGCCAGGGCTTGCAGCTGAGTCCGCAATCTGTTCTGGTCATCCAGCGTGAGCAGGGACTGAAGGATTTCCAGAGCTTGGGAGAACTGCTGGAGCTGGCGGTGCTGCTCGGCAAGCGCCCGGCGCGCCTCTATGTTTCCTGGTTCCGCGGCAATCAGCGCTCGCAGATAGGCGATCGAAGCCTGGTCTGGTGCCATCTCGGTGAGACGATGTTCCAGGGGTTGCGCGGGAAATAGGGCGTAGAGCCCGGCGCTGATGACGCCGGCCACCGCAAATGGTGCCCAAAATGGAAGCAGGCGTTGGTTTTTAGCCGCACCTGAGGCTGACATCGCCGGTGTCCTTATCGGCAAAGCCGAAACGCCAGCCGCTGTCCTCGAGTCGTCCTTTGAGTAAATGACCCCGTCCATCGCTGACGCGACACGGCGCTTCACTGCCGGCGATTTGCAGCGTTACAGGTAGATGGCCCTTGAGCCGAAAGGCAGTGCCCTCGGGCGTCGTTCGCCAATAAAGGACCGAGCCATTGGATCTTTCCAGATAGGGAATTTTCGGTGCCTGCTCGGTCAGGTACAGAGTGACTTGTGGCCGCCCATCAAGGCTCACATACCGGCCCTGGGGCAGCTCGCGGACGCCGATGATCCCTTCGGAGCGTTTCAGGTCCGGCCAGCCGAGCTTTGGATCAAGACGCAGCGTTCTGGCTGCGCCACGGCTGTAAATTCGCCAGCCGTCGTCCAAGCCGCGCGCGATCATGATTTCCCGAAAGTCTTGGACCTTGTCCACGTATTCGCTTAGCCACAAGGGAAACGGCTGTTGCTGAAGAGCCCATTGATAAACCGTTTCCAGGGCCTTCAGGGAGGCATGCTTGCCTCCCGAATAGAAGTGGTAGTAGATGGCCATGGGCTTCAGGCGCCGCGGCGCGTCGGTCAATCGGAACGACTCGATAACGCGCCGATAACCGTAGAAGGGGCCGGTCCAATTGTGGGTATAGAGGTTCTCGTTCTGCACAGGAGCATAGGCCTGAAAGTATTCCCCGATGGGAATGCCGCTTGGAGAGACGGCCGTAAGCGAAGGATTCTGTTCGGTGATGACGGTATCGCCGCCGTTCAGGTTGGCGATGCCCAAGGCACGACAGGCATCCAGCGCCGTCTCGGTGGCAAGGGCGTTGCCTGACCAGAGGAAGACCTTGACCTTTTTATTGGGCGGCGCTAGGCGCTCGTTGATGTAACGGACAGAACCAACGACTTCACGCGATACGTCGTATTGATAGCCGGGGATGGGCAGGTGGTATTTCGCGGGACTTCGGGGCTCATTGTTGGCCGCCGACGCCCCTAAGCGCTCCGCTGAAAAAGGGGATGGTTTCCGCGATCCTTCGGGCGCAGCGCTTTTCACCATTCGTTGCGACTGGCTTTCATGCTCTGCCTTGAGCCAATCAAAAGGATGGCTGTACGTGTGACTGGCGAGCTCGACGTGCTTGAGCTGGAAGATACTTCGTGCGATCGGCTCGAGCTGGGCGGAAAGGTCGGGACGCAGCCCGCTTGGTCCCACCTCTCCCTCGACGATTGATACCGTGTGGGGGAGGGAGTAACGCTTTAAGATCTCATCGCGGATGACCTCGGCAGAGAAGGGATTGCCTCGGCGTTCTGAAATGTTGTAGAAGCCATCGCCATCGATGTGTGCGGTAAGCAGCCGTAAACCGTTTTCGGTGGTGATGTCTGGTGCGGGCAGTTGTTCGAGGTCGAGGGCCTGACGCAGAAAGCGAACCGGATCGACAAGCCAGCGAGTCTGATCGGCAAAACCCTCTTGGATGACGTAGGGCGCCAATGCCATACCCCCCCAGGGCGCGATGAGCACCGGATCGGAGATGCGGCCCCGGCGATCCCGAAGCCGCAAACGCGGCTCGGCACGAGCATCGATTACCCGCCACTTCGGCAGCCCGAACGCGCGCGGGACGACGCCCGCCTCAAACCCTACGAGGTCATTGGCGATGACTGATTCGATGGGATCCTCAAGGGGGCCCTTCTCCGGCTCGAGGCCGAGCTGGCGAAGCAGGTCGGGGTTGGCTTCGAAACCCAGACTATTGAAGATGGCTACCTTTACACCTTGTTGGATTTGCCTTTGCAGCCAATCACGAAACGCAGCGGGTCTCGGCATGCTGTTGTCGGTAAACCAGGTGGCTATCCCGGCGTAGCGTCCGGCAAGCGAATAGGCTGGCCAGCCGGCGCGCACATCCAAGTAATCCACGCTGTAGCCGAGATACTCGAGCGGCGTTGCCAGGAATCGGTGCGCTTCGGAGTATGGCAATTCGGATTCCTCGGAATCGAACAGCAGCAGGACGCGACGCGGGATTATCTCAATGCGACCCACTCCGAGCTGATCGAGCTCGGGCGTGGATACCCACGGCACGAAGCCGAGGGCGGCAATTTGCCGGGCGGTGCGGCGGGCAAGCTCACGCTGGTGAGGGGCGACGTAGTCGATGACGGTGATAGGAAGGCGATAACGGCTCGCGATTTGTTCCAATTGATGCTGCAGCCACTGGCGATCCGGCTCCGCGACAACACCGTAGACGCGCTCCTTGGGATCCCAAGTGCGAAACAGCGATTCGGCCACGACTCCCGCGCAAAGGTGTGCCACCGCGGGCAGGATTTCGAACCCGCGATTAAACAGCAAGCTGACTCCCGGAAAGCGCTGCGCTATCCTCTCCACGAGGGAGGCGAGCGCCACTTGTTGGGCTTCGATGTCGGAAGGTGTTGTCACTGCCGCCCGATAGCTGTCCAACGTGTCGAGGAAAAAGGCGCGGTATCCGCTATTCCAAAGCGCCAACAGGCGTTGCTCGAGCAAAAAGGTCTGCCAGCCAGGGTGCGTCAAGTCCATGATTTGGGTGCCCCAGGCGGGATTTTCTCCCAATACCCAGGCTTTCTTAATGGTGGCGTGCCAGGAGCGGCTCGGCGCCACCTCGCCGATGCTGACATAGGCGAAGAGCTCGGTGGCGCCCTGCAGCTCGGCGCGTTCCGTCTCTTTGAGGTTATCGGATTCTACGACGACGCGGTCAAAAGCGCGTAGGAGACGTACAGGCGGTGCTATGCCGTAGAAAAAAGCGATACTGGGGCCGCCATCGGCAACAGCACACCAGCTTGGGGACGAAATTATCAGGCCAATGCCGGCAACAAGAAGCAATGATTTTGTCTGGTTTAAGAAAAACCGCAATGCAATCCACGCTATGGTCACTACGTGCAGCCTTTAAAGCAGCACGTGTGCCAATCGCTGGTGAGGTCTGACGTGGTCTGAGACGGCTTAAAAGCAGCGTGGTGGCTAGAAAGAGCGTCGTATTATTGACGTACGTCAAAAACAGCGACGCCAGACGGCATCGAATTCGAACACATCGCTCACTTCGGTGGCGCTTTTCGCCGAAGGCACGCGGCGTCAGCGCCGGCGCAGTAACTGATGATCGAGGTCGCTCAGGCGCAATAGACTTGTCTGCTGGGCCTGCACAGTCTCTTGGTATTGAATGACAGTCTTCGGGTGACCTGGCGGACCATGCACACCCTCATAGCGCACGAACAAGCCGTCTGGAACTCGGAACCAATAATCGGCATGCCAAAGCTTGGAGAGAAAGCCGTCGGGGCGAATTCTTATTCGATGCGCCTGCAGCTTCTTTCCGTTTACCGCCACCCTTTCAGTTCCTTCCCAGCTCGCTTGCATTTTTATCAGTTTTAAGTTGTCCGGGCGTATGGTCCAAAATACCAGCGGTGTCTCATCGGGCTCGACGAGTCTCGGCAAGGCATAGGCCAAGGTCTGATACCATGGTACCGAATCGATTTCGTGACGGGTGTGAACCTCCTCGCCGCGAAATTTCCCCCGCAACTCGATGATGTTTCCGGATCGGGAAGCGACGATATCGCTGTCTGCCCCGCGGTAGCTCCACTGAAAGGTGGTGCCGAGGCTATCACAGTGATTAACGTAAAGCTTGTTTTCCTCTCGCACCGTCACCGTGACGCTGTTCGCCTGTTCTAGCGTCCAGGAGAAGTGGGTGGTTTCGTCGCCGGTGGTTTCGATGTAAGTGCGTTCTTCCGCGGCGAGTCCCACGGAAAACGGCCCCAGAATACCCAGCACGGCCAGCCATCCCCAGCGCCGTGCCCGATTCTTCCATGATTGCATGTGGTACATGTCGTTGCCTTTAACCCGTATCCAATCCCACCCCTGTCAATGGCAGATGGTTGGGCATTGGCAACCAAACGGGTTCCAAAATTTGCACGCTACTGCAGCTTAAACGTTATTTTACGCTGATTCCAGCGTACGCGTTTCGTCCGTGCTTTTTTTCTGTTGTGCTTCCCAAAGTGTCAATCGATCGAGGAATCGGCTTCCGTTCGCTGGCAATTTCATGAGCCGTGCATATTTGCGCGTTACCTCGATTGCTTCTGAGATGGCATTGTTGAGGGCGTTTTCACTGAGCGTAAACAGGGTATTCATTCGTTGCGCCAGCTTGCTCAGCTCTTCGGCCATTTGTTCGGGCGCGATGGATTCATGCACACGCGCCACAGCATTGGCGAAGGCGGCGTAGCGCTGCAACCATTCAGTCGGGGTGTCAGGCGTCGAGACAGGACCGCGAGCCAGTGGGCGCATCGCATTACCGATGCCATCCGGAAACTTCCACGCCTTTGCGACCTCCATTCCCACCTCGTGATAAGGGACGCCGAGGATGCGCCGAGATGCAGAAATCTCGTCCAGCTGATCGTTGTCGGTAAGCTCGGCAATGGCAGCGTACTCGTCCTCAAAGTAGTGAATGACCAGGGTTCGGCCAAGGTTATGAAAGAGTGAGCTAACGAAGACGCTCTCGCGGTCTTCAAACGCTGTCACAAGGGCGAGCTGTTTGGCGAGGATACCACTGAAGAACGAGCTCAAAAGCGCATCCTGGAGCGCTGGGCTGTTGTCTCCGAAGTGGCTCTCCAGCATCGCGCTGGTGATGCACATCCTGACTTGATGAAACCCCAACAGCACGATCGCCCGGCTGACACTGGTAATATCGCGCTGCCCGAAATAGGCTGAGTTCGCAGTCGTGAGCACCCGCTGGGTGAGCACGATATCCTTGGCGATAATGTTAGAGAGCTGTCGCGCCGAGACGTGGGAGTGCTCCGCCGTCAGACGTTGAACATCAGCAATGCGCTGCGATAACACCGAAAAGCCTTTCTTGTATTTCATGCGCCGCAGAAGGAACGCGACGCTGGCGTGAAGGTTACCTGTTAATTCGCTATTGGGGCGATCCCGAGGCGGTACCCGGTAAACATCCAGATCATCCTTCATGGCGCGAGCATGCTCGTATCGCAATGTACGATCGACGTGAAGGGCTTTGCAGACTACCTTGTCAATCAGCGGATCGATGTCCGGTTGATGCCGGATCAGTGCCTCAAAATCGCCGCGCAACAACTGGCCCATGACAACCGACATTTTATTGCCCGCTATCAACGGCCTGCCGGCGAGCATTTCAAAGAAGATGGCGCCAAGCGCAAAAACATCTGAGGAGGCATCACCGGTGTTTCCGTGCAGGCGCTCCGGTGCCATATAGCGCAATGTGCCTCGTACGCTACCGTCCTGTGGCGACAAATCTGGGGAAGAAAGACCAAAATCCATGACCTTGGGGATCTGGTCCTTGGTCACGAGGATATTTGAAGGGCTCAAATCCCGATGCACGATGCCGGTTTCGTGAGCCACAGCGACTCCGCTTAGGATCTGACTCATGAGGATAACCGCCGTCGTGTGAGGAAACACGCCGGTTCTGGCCATCAGGCTGGCGAGGGATTCGCCATCGACATACTCGAACACCAGGTAGGGCAGCCCATGGTGCTCGCCCACCTCGTGGAGCGTCACGACATTCGGATGCTGCAACTGGCTGGTGATCCGCGCTTCGGCGATCAGTTGCTCAGCGTCGGTCATCATCACAGCGCTCGGCCGGAGCACCTTGATGGCAACCCGGCGGCCGAGCTCGGGATCGATCCCGAGTAGCACGAAGCCCTGAGAGCCAGAGCCCACTAAGTCGTGTACGGGGAAACGGCCAATGCGTTTGGGGAGGACTCTTCCAGGGACCGCCGTCATTGCAGAACTCTTGCTAAAGACGCGATGTGACACGGCCGTCAATCGGCATCTGAGGCAAAAGCTTTATGTCCCGCGAGTGATCCACCAGCGGGTGGGGTGAGGGCGATCGCTGCAAGCCGCTCTGGTTGTTTGCCAACAAACGGGCCGGCCTGTCCCTTCTGCGGATGAAGGTGCATTGGAGGCTAACCTTCATGGGCAGACTTTGGGATAATTCAAGATTAAGTGCGCCGGGGCGTCCCGCAGCGGGCGCAGATGTCCCTGGATGCTGAAACATCCCTCAGCCCATGACGGAGCTCAGCTTATGCCAATGATCGAGACGCCAGAAAGACACCACTTTCCATGGTACGTGCGATTGTTTTTCTGGAATCAGAAGCGCCGCTACGGCGCGATCTTGGAATCGGCCCGCCTTTGGGGTCGAATTCCCAGGGTATTCGTGCCCCTTGCCTTACTCTATGGCTCCCTGGACCGGCGCCTTTCACCCTTGGAGCCGGCACTGCGGTCCTTGGTGACGGTGCGCGTGTCTCAGATCAACTGGTGCGCCTTCTGCGTCGATCTGAACTCCGCGACCTTGCTAAAGCGCGGGGTCGATAGGGACAAGGTGTCGGCACTACAGGACTTCGCATCCAGCGATTTGTTCTCGGCACGGGAGAAGGCGGCGCTGGCGTATGCTGAAGCGGTCACTTATTCGGATCGACAACCCACCGGGGAAAATTTTGCATGTCTTCGCCGCCACTTCGATGAGGATGCCATCGTCGAATTAACGGCGTTGGTGGCGTTTCAGAACCTCTCCAGTAAGTTCAATGCGGCATTGGGGGTCGAGGCTCAGGGCTTTTGCGTTCCTCGGCGTTCTAACGCCGGGTGAGGTACGGCCACTCCCGCCCAGAATCGCGGGCTAGAGCAGGCTCATCGGCGGCACGCCGCTCAATCGATCGCGTACCCGAGTAAGCTGTGCGCGTGCCTCGTGTCCCACCTCTTCTATGGTCTTGTCCTTTGCCAGCCCAAGCACTGCGATCGGGTCCATGAAAGTAACGCCGGTACGATCGGCGTCGAGCTCCCGTACGATAACGTTGCAGGGTAACAGCGCCCCCGCCTCCGGATCGGCGTCTAAAACGCGCTTGGCGAGCGCCGGTGCGCAGGCCCCCAAAATGTGATAGCCGGGTCTCGTCTCGTTGAGCTTCTCGCGCATGATTGTCTGTACATCGACATCACTGATGACACCGAGCTTTTCCTCTTTGAGCGCCTGCACAACCGCCTCTAAGGCCTGACCAAATGACATTTCCAATTCGACACTAAAAGCATACATCGCCTCTCTCCTTTTACGATGACAGCATACACGATGCTCTAGTGCAGGCACCAGCTTCGTTTTGGGCTGTGCGGCGTATCGGGCTTTCGATTTTTTACGTCGGATAGCGGTCAGGGATTGAAAGCCATGGTCATCGCCCCAGTGAGGGGTCGCTCGCCCGAAATGATGACGATCCTCCTTGAAAAATGTGACTATCGGTCATATTATGACCAAAAGTCATATATTGGACTCAAAGATGGCGAGGACGGACCGGCGACAACGGGAATTTGAGCGCCGTGAGCAGGAGATTCTGGACGCCGCGCTGCAGCTGTGCTCCACGGTGGAGTTCGAGTCGGTCACCATCGAGCAGATCGCGCGGCGCGCGGACGTCGGCAAGGGTACTGTCTACAAGCACTTTGCGAGCCGAGATGAGCTGCTTTTCCGTCTCAACATACGGTTCTACCGCGGGCTCCTTGACGAGCTCCGCTCACAGCCGGTGGCAGGATCGCCGCGGGAGTGCTTGCGCGCCATCATCGAATACGCCCTTCGCTACCATGTCACACACCGCGAGTATCGCTATGTCGTTGAGTACTGCGATCGGATCGATTTCATGGAGCGTGCCGAGCCAAAGTGGCGCGATGATTTCCTGCGCTTGGATCGGGCTTTTCAGGAATGGGGTGTACCGCTGATTCAGTCGGGCATGGATTCGGGCATATTTGCCAAGCGTCCCGTGGAACAGGTATTGCTGGGTATGAATGCTTGCTTCAAGGGTGCGATCACCCTGCTCTGGGCCGGCGAGCACTGGTGTGCGCACGGCGGTGACGAGGAAACGGTGCTCGCTGCCGTCACCGAATTTATGTTGGCTGGGCTGGTCGGCGAGCCGCCATAGACGTTATCTGCCAATTGATCTTTTTGCGTCCGATGGCGAATCTTTTTTTGATGATAATGACCGGAAGTCACCGTATGACCGAGGGTCACGGAGAAAAGCGATGAAACGTTCAGCCTTTCTCTCACTCGGGCTCGCAGTGGCGGTTGGCATCTGGATGTTCAGTGGCGCGTTAAACGGATCGGCCCGGCTGAAGGCCCCGGTGGCAGAGATCAAGGCAGTCCAGCCCATGAAGGTCAGCGTGATGGATTTGAACGTTGACCGGGTTACCCGCGAGATCGTGGTTCAGGGCCAGCTGGAGCCCAAGCGAAGCGTTCAGCTGCGAGCGCAGACTGGCGGGCGAGTGGTGGCGTTGCCGGTGGCCAAAGGGTCGCGGGTCAAAGCAGGCGAGCTGTTGGTGCAGCTTGCGGAGGAAGACCGGCGGGCACAAATCGCGCGCGCCCAGGCAGAGATGACGAGTCAGCGCCTGCAAGTCGCAGGTCATCGCAAATTGAAACAGCAGGGCCTACAAGCGGAAACGCAGCTCAAATCCGCAGAGGCGGCGCTGGCAGCGGTCAGCGCGGAGCTGGAGCGCCTGCGCCTGGATCTGGCACATACCCGGATAACCGCGCCGTTCGACGGCGTATTGGAAACGCGCCAGGTGGAGATCGGCAGTTTCGTCGATCGGGGCGACAAGGTGGCCGAGCTGGTAGAAAATTCGGAGCTTCTTGCGGTGGGTCAGATCCCTCAGCAAAGTGCTGCCTGGCTCGAGCTGGGGCAGAGCGTAACAGTCAGATTCTTGGACGGACGCGAAGCTCAGGGAGAAATCACCTATGTCGCCAGTGTGGCCGAGCCCGCAACCCGCAGCTTTCGCATCGAAGCGACCGTTTCCAACGCAGCGGGTGCTTTTCCTGCCGGTGTCAGCGCTGAGTTGCACATTGCCGTTGCCGAGGAGCCGGCACATTTTCTTTCCCCCGCGGCGCTGACCCTAGATGATCAAGGCCGGGTAGGAATCAAAGCCGTGGAGAAGGGCAACGCGGTGGTTTTCCATCCGGTGACGCTGGTGCGCACTGAGACCAACGGCGTCTGGGTTGCCGGTTTGCCAGAGAGCGTACGCGTGATCGTCCAGGGCCAGAGCTTTGTGGTTCCGGGCGAAATCGTCGAGCCCATAGCGGAGGCAAAGCTGTGAATACCATTATCGATCTCGCCTTCGGCCGCAGCCGTACCGTGCTGATGGTGCTCGGTTTTATCCTGATCGCCGGTGTCTCGGCTTATATCGCCATACCCAAGGAGTCAGAGCCTGATGTAGCCATCCCCTACATCCATGTCTACATGACTCATGACGGGATCTCGCCGGAAGACGCCGAACGGCTATTGGTGCGCCCCATGGAGATGGAGCTGCAATCCATCGAAGGCGTCAAGGAAATGAAGAGCACTGCCGCCGAGGGTTACGCGTCGGTGACACTGGAGTTTTTCGCCGGATTCGACAGTAAGCGCGCCTTGGACGACGTGCGCGAGAAGGTGGATACCGCCAAGTCCAAGCTTCCGGAGGCGACCGATGAGCCATCAGTCAACGAAGTCAATGTCGCTTTGTTTCCGGTACTCACCGTGTCCCTTTCTGGGCCGGTGCCGGAGCGCGGGCTAATTCGCATTGCCCGCGATCTACAGGACCGCATTGAAGCCCTCCTCGGGGTGCTGGAGGTGGATATCGGGGGCGACCGCGAGGCGCTGCTGGAAGTAATTGTCGATCCGGTGGTCATGGAGACCTACGGCGTCAATTTCAACGAGCTGTTCACCTTGGTCCGCAACAACAACATGCTGGTGGCAGCCGGTTCCCTGGATACCGGCGCGGGTCGCCTGACCATCAAAGTCCCCGGCGTCGTGGAAGGCGTTGAGGACATCATGAAAATGCCGGTGAAAGTGGAGGGCAACAAAGTAGTCACTTTCGGTGAGGTCGCCAGCGTGCGCAGCGGCTTCAAGGATCCCGAAGGGTTCGCCCGCGTCAACGGCCAGCCGGCCGTTACTCTGGAGATCAAAAAACGGGTGGGCGCCAACATCATCGACACCATTGCCAGCGTGCGGCAGATCGTCGAGGCGCAGCGCCAGCACTGGCCGGCCGGTGTCGGGGTGGTGTACATGCAAGACAAATCAGAGCAGATCCATACCATGCTCGGCGATCTACAAAACAGCGTCGCCACCGCCATTGTGCTGGTCATGATCGTCATCATCGCCGCTCTGGGAGTGCGCTCCGCGTTTCTCGTGGGGCTGGCTATTCCCGGCTCTTTCCTCGCCGGAATTCTAGTGCTGGACGCGCTCGGTTACACGCTCAATATCGTAGTGCTGTTTAGTCTCATCCTGGTGGTGGGTATGTTGGTGGATGGCGCCATCGTGATTACCGAATTAGCGGATCGTCGCCTCTCGGAGCAGATGCCCCCGAGAACCGCCTATATGGAGGCCGCCAAACGCATGGCATGGCCTGTCACCGCCTCCATCCTGACGACACTGGTGGTGTTTTTGCCGCTGTTGTTTTGGCCCGGTATCGTTGGCCAGTTCATGAAGTACCTGCCCATCACCGTCATCATCTGCCTGACGGCATCACTGGCAATGGCGCTGGTGTTCATCCCCGTGCTTGGCGGCGGACTGGGTGGCAGAAAAGTATCGCCGGGCGCATCGGAAGGCATCGTCACACAGGGCTACATACGGCTATTGGGCCGCCTGCTGCAGCATCCCGGCAAGGTTTTATTGGCGGCGATCACGGCTTTGATCGGTGCCTATGTTGCCTACATCGGTTTCGGCAAGGGCGTGGAGTTTTTCCCGAAGGTGGAGCCGGAGATGGCTCTCATTCAGATCCACGCCCGCGGCGACCTGTCGGTGCACGAAAAAGACGCCATTGTCCGCCAAGTGGAAGCGAGGATTCTCGACATGGGCGAGCTGGAAGCGGTTTATGCCCGTTCCTTCAACGGCGGTGGGTCGGAAAATCAGGCCGAAGACGTGATCGGCGTCGTCCAACTGGAATTCGTGGATTGGCAACAACGGCGCAAAGCGGTCGCTATCCTGGATGAGATGCGCCAACGCACAGCCGACATCCCGGGGGTGATTTTGGAATTCCGCAAGGCGGAGGGAGGTCCCAGTGGCGGTAAGCCCATTCAGATCGAATTTTACTCCCGCCACCCGGAGCGCATTCCCGCGGCAGTGGCCGAGGTTCGTCAGCTAATGGAAAATCTCGGCGGATTCGTGGACGTGGAGGATGACCGTCCGTTGCCGGGTATCGAATGGCGTTTGCAGGTGAACCGGGAGCAGGCCGCCCGTTATGGGGCCGACGTGGCGCTGCTCGGCAATGCCGTGCAGATGGTGACCAACGGCATCAAAGTGTCCGAGTACCGGCCAGATGACCAGGACGATGAGGTGGATATCCGGGTGCGCTTCCCCTACGCCGAGCGCAACCTGGATCAGCTCGACCAGCTGCGGGTGCCCACGGAAAAGGGCATGGTACCCATCACCAACTTTGTGACCCTCGAACCGGCACCCAAAATCGGTACCTTAAAGCGAGTGGATGCGCGTCGGGTCATCACCCTGCAGGCGGACGTGGCCGAGGGTCTGCTGGTGGACGACAGGCTCACCGAGCTGCGCCGGGCCCTGGCGACGGCGGCGCTGGATCCAGAGGTGAAGCTAGTGTTTAAAGGCGAGGACGAAGACCAACGCGAAGCCGCCAACTTTCTGACCAGCGCCTTCTTGAGTGCCCTGTTTCTGATGGGGCTCATTCTGGTCACCCAGTTTAATAGCCTTTACCAGGCCGCTTTGGTGCTTTCCGCCATCGTGTTCTCCACCGCTGGGGTTCTGCTTGGCCTGCTGATCACCGGCCGACCCTTCGGCATCGTGATGGTGGGGCTTGGCATCATCGCACTGGCGGGCATCGTCGTGAACAACAACATCATTCTCATCGATACCTACAATCGGTTACGGCGACGCGGGCTGGTGCCGGCAGCTGCCGCGCTGGAAACCGGCCGCAAACGGCTGCGTCCCGTGTTGTTGACGGCCTTCACTACGGTGCTGGGGCTGATGCCGATGGTGCTGGCGTTAAACATCGATTTGATCAACCGCCACATCGCAGTGGGCGCACCCTCCACGCAGTGGTGGACGCAACTGGCAAGCGCCGTCGCCGGTGGGCTTGCGTTTGCTACCGTGCTCACGCTGTTGCTGACCCCCTGTCTGCTGATCCTGGGGGAAAAGGTGTCGGCATGGAGTCGCAGGCAAGTGAGCCGTGTCCGTGGCTGGCGAGCGGCGCCTACAGATGAATCGAAAGCTATCAGTGCCGCGGACACTGATGAATCTCCATCGTGGCGTGGGCGATGTGGAGTCCAGGGGGGATCCGCGCTCGATAATAATCCGGTGATCGGGGGGATTCGGAGATGATGGTCAACGCCGCCGCATAGATTCTCGAACCAATGCTCCATACATGAAGATCGGCGACACGATCGGTGGCTTTACCTTCAATGGCTTGGCGCAGTCCCTCGGTAGTCGTGTCATCTGCTTGGTGGTCGAGTAGGGTGTGGGCCGTTTGGCGCAGCAGTCCCAGAGACCAGCGTGCAA
>JBAPTW010000017.1:0-1706 GCA_049282355.1 Gammaproteobacteria bacterium
CTGACCGCGCAGAGTATCCAATGGCAGCAGCGTCAGATCCGAGTCAAGGGCAAGGGCGGCCCCTACGGTTAGAAGACGAAAGTGCGCATGGTGCCCATGTCACTGCGCGTGCGGACGTTGTTGGAGCCGTGGTTCGCGCTCAATGATCGCTTCCCGGTCGGCCCCCGACAGGCGCAGAAGATCGTCAAGGCGATTGCCAATCGGGCCAAGATCAGCCGGGAGGTCACGCCGCATGTCTTAAGGCACACCTTTGCCACCCTGGCCCTGCAAAAGGGCATCAGTCTGGCAGCGGTGAAGAAAATCCTCGGACACGATCGCCTTTCGACGACCGAAATCTACCTGAACCTCACGGACATCCACGTGCAGGAGGAGTATGAGCGTAAGTGGTGAAGGTGATTGGAAGCGCTTGAGTCTCCTGCCTTTCTACCCTCAACACGCTTTGGAATATACCCTTTGGAGGGGATGTGCAAAAAACCCCATGATCGAGCGGGAGCTGCGTTGAGCGAGGAGGCCTCGGGTGCGGTACGCTGGCCGCTGCATCCGCGGCCGCGTCGGTACGAGCTGCTGGAAACCTACGTGCGCCGACTCGCCGAGTGTTACCGCGTGCGCTATGAGACCTTCTGTCTGCGGGCGCTGGGCATTCCGATCGCGGACAGCCAAGCGCGCACGCTTCGAGAGCCCGCCCGCGCGGTGTTGCAGCGGTTGTCCGATGGAACCGGCATCCCGGTCGAGCAATTGGAGCAGATGACCTTGGAGCGGAGCTGGGATCGGTTGATGGACGAGCTGCGTCGGATCGCCGCCACGCCGGAAGGCCGGGCCGTGCTCGAACGGTATTCGGGTTGGCGGGGCGGACGTCGCAGAACTTAGGAGTTTTGCGACATCCGCCGCCAATCAGAAACAACAACGACTTGCGCTGTCGCATAACTTTGTTGCATAAGTAAACCCTTGTGCGACAACATTTGCGACAGGTTTTCCATGCTCATCGGCTACGCCCGCGTCTCGACCGACGATCAACATCTCCAGTTCCAACGTGCCGCGCTCAAGGCGGCGGGGTGTAAGCGCCTCTATGAGGAGAAAGTCTCCGGGGCCAAACGCGACCGGCCGCAACTCATCCGACTCCTCGACCAGCTGCGCGAGGAGGATGTGGTCGTGGTCCATCGCCTGGATCGGCTAGCCCGCTCCACACGGGATCTGCTGGAGATCGCCGAACGGCTCCAGGATAAAGGAGCGGGCCTGCGCTCTTTAAGCGAACCCTGGGCAGACACCACCTCGCCGGCCGGTCGCATGGTGCTCACTATCTTCGCCGGCATCGCCGAGTTCGAACGTGCCCTCATTCACCAGCGCACCGGCGCGGGCCGCGCGGCGGCCAGGGCACGCGGAGTTCGCTTCGGGCGCCCTGCGAAGCTTTCGGCTGACCAGATAGCGTTAGCACGGCGCCTGATCGAAGAGGGACAGTCGGTACGTGAGGTGGCAAAGGTCTTTGGCGTCCATACGGCAACCCTCTACCGCGCGCTTGAGCCGGTTGCGGAGCCATCCTCTGGCTGACGATCTGGCCCGTTCAGTGGCTGCATCCCTCTTCGCAAATCGGCTGAAGCCGACTTCGAGAAATGACACCCGGATCGGGCGGGAGCGGTTTTTTGCAACATTGTAGGGGGCGTGACCTGCGCGCCCTGCGGCGCGACCCCCGTCGCGTCGATCTCACGGGC